>CAJFUA010000104.1 GCA_904420085.1 uncultured Eubacterium sp.
GAATATTGATTTAAAAAATTTACGTCATAACGCCGCGGAATACACTGAATCCGCGGCGTTTACTTTCAGCTCTTAATAAAAAAATTATCGTGCGTTCTCCAAAATAACTTTCAGAACTGCCTGCGTACCGTCTGCAATGACGTCTGACTGCATTTTACCCACCATGGCAGGACCGTCTTTTTCCAGATAATAGACAGCTTTGATCAGGGTTTCTTCTGAGAGATTCTCTTCCGGCAGGGTCAGTGCGATGCCTCTTTCTACAAATGATTTAGCATTTAAGATTTGATCGCCCCGGCTGGCGGAGAGCGGCAGGGGAATCAGGAGCATGGGCTTTTTCAGTGCGAGAAATTCGTGTATTGCATTTGCCCCCGCCCGGGAAATGATCATGTCCGTCAAGGCGAAATAGTCCGGCAGCTCCTCCGACACGAATTCAAATTGCCTGTAGCCAGGCAGATTGGACAGGGAAGCGTCCACATTGTTTTTTCCGCACAGGTGAATAATATTATATGCTTTCAACAATTCAGGGAGTGCTTTCCGTACCGTCTGGTTGATCGCCCTGGCTCCCTGACTGCCGCCCATCACAAGTATCACCTTTTTATGGTCAAAGGCCAGCGTTTTCCGGGCTTTTTCTTTGTTTCCGTGAAAAAGAGACTCCCGTATGGGGGTTCCGGTATAGATGCCGACAGGCGCTGGAATTTCCTTCAGCGCGTCTGGAAAATTCAGACAGATTTTTCGTGCGTATTTTTTGGAAAGTTTGTTTGCCAGCCCGGGGGTGATGTCCGACTCGTGCGCCACCACAGGAATCTTGTGCTTATGCGCCGCCCAGACTACGGGCACGGCCACAAATCCTCCTTTAGAAAAGACGATATCAGGATTGATTTTCTTCATGATTTTTAACGCATCGGAACAGCCGCCGATTACCCGAAAGGGATCGGTAAAATTTTTGACGGAAAAATAACGGCGAAACTTCCCGGTTCGGATCGCGTGATAGGAGACTTCCGGATATTTTGAAAGAAGATCCTTCTCGATTCCTGTCTCAGATCCGACATAGTGAATTTCTTATCCGTGGGCTTTCAGAGAGGGGATCAGGGCAAGGTTCGGTGTGACATGCCCCGCTGTGCCGCCCCCCGTTAAAATGATTTTTTTCATAGTACTCGTATCCTCCCGGCTGACCGCCAAATCAATTTACGATGTTCTGAGGTTTGCCGTTTAAATATCCCCTGATATTTTCACTGACAATTTTTATTAAACGCGCTCTGGCTTCTTTTGCGGCCCATGCGATGTGAGGCGTTATGATGCAGTTTTTTGCCTGCAGAAGAGGATTTCCCCTTTCAGGCGGTTCTGCTGACAATACGTCCAGACCGGCGCCGGCGATTCTTCCTTCGTTTAGGGCGTCCGCCAGATCCTCTTCTGCGATCAAACCGCCTCTGGCGGTATTGATCAGAAATGCCGTGTGTTTCATACGAGACAAAAATTGCCGGTCAATAAATTTTTTATTTTCTTCAGTGAGGGGACAGTGTAAGCTTATAATATCCGCACAGGCTGCCAGATCTTCCAAAGAAGTCCATTCGTCGTCCGCAATATCCGCCGCCCGGCTTCTGCTGTTGATTTTTATCCGCATGCCCATCGCCCGGCCGATGGCGGCCACCGCTCGGCCAATGGAACCGTAGCCGACGATTCCCAGTGTTTTGCCGCAAAGTTCTGTCAAGGGATAATTCCAAAAACAAAAATCTTCGGAAGCGGACCAGTCTCCGCGCCTTACCGCCTCCCCATGGGCGGCCACATGCAAACACAACTCAAGGATCAGAGCAAAGGTCATCTGTGCCACTGTCGGCGTACTGTAATCGGGAACATTTGCCACCGGTATCCTGCGTTTTGCCGCAGCGGCCAAATCCACCGCATTGGTTCCCGTGGAGAGCAAGGAAATGAATTTTACCGTGGGCAGTCGCTCCAGAATTTCACCCGTCAGCACGGTTTTATTTGTAATTAAAATATCCGCTTTCTCCGCCCGTTCCAGGATCTCCTGAGGTGCGGTGCGGTCATAGGCGGTTACGGAGCCGAATTGCTCCAAGGGGGCCCAGCTCAGGTCGCCTGGATTGGTGGTGTAACCGTCCAGAATTACTATGTTCATATAAGATGTTCTCTCCTCAATTTCTAATATATACGCAATCGTGAATAATTATATCATTTTTCGATTGAAAAGCAACGCGGGATGTCAAGCAAAAGTGAAAATGTCTCAAAAATATTA
>CAJFUA010000105.1 GCA_904420085.1 uncultured Eubacterium sp.
AGATGTAACCCTCATAATTGATAGAGCGAAGGGCGCGCATCACGTTTTCAATGGGCAGATCGCCCTCTCCCATAAGGGTATACCGAACTTTACCGTTTTCCATAACGGAATCTTTAATATGCGTATATTTGATATAGGCGCCCAGATTTTGCAGTGTGGTCTCCGGCGCCTCTCCCGCAAAGCGGTAGGGGTGATGAATATCCCAGAGGGCGGCAGCGTTGTCGCTGGCGATCTGATCCAGCAGATTTCGGAGACGCAAAGTATCGGTGTAGACGCCGTTTGTCTCTATCAACAGTGTGACATGATTTTCTTCCGCATAGGGAATCAGGGCGTTGATGGCGTTCAGCACCACCTGGTCGTCCACCTCTCCGTCCGGCGCGGCCTTTTCGTCAGCCAGAATCCGCACATAAGGGGTACCCAATTTCCCGGCGAGGGAAATATATTCGCGCAGTTCCGCCAGGGTCTCTTCTGTTCTGTCGGCATATTTCAGTGCGCATCCGGAGGAAAGGCAGGGGATTTCTAAATGTTTTTTTCTGAGGGTTTCAATCGTACGACCGAGATTTTCCTCGCAGAAGGGCTTTGCGTTGACAGAAAATATTTCATCACCCAGACCGCGCATCTCGATTCCCTGAAAACCAAAATCTTTTGCCATAGAATAAATGTCCGACCAGTCAAAGTCGGGACAGCCCAGTGTAGAAAAAGCTAACTTCATATTTCTCTCTCCTTGTAAAATATTCGGAGAGAAATAAAAAAACTTTCCTCTCCGGCAAATGCAAGAGACGAAAGTAAGAACTTCCGCGGTACCACTCTTCTTGACATAATTCTTCTATGTCCGCTTTATGACGTGTTTCACGCCGCCCTGTGATAACGGTGGGACTCCGTCCGCGCCTAATGACCTTCCGGTGTTCGGGCGGCAGCTCCGGGGCGAGTATCGAAACGGGCTCCACGCTGTCTCGCACCGACGACAGCTCTCTGAAGTGGGGGAATCGTTTCTTTCTCCCTTTCAACGCATTTTGATGTATACGAGACATATCCTAGCAAAAAAATTTTTTGTTGTCAACGGTAAAATTCCTGATTTTAAAGATGGCTTTGCACTCCTTACATTTTTATAAAAAATACACCACTGGATTTATTCCGGTTTACCATGTATAATGAGATCTGTTGTAAATTTATGGATGAGGGGACGCCATGGTATGGGGAATGAAGACATTTTACAGATGCGCGTAAGCGATATGACCGGTTATTCATATTTGTGCGGCTGCGGAAAACGGCACAGCGTGGATATTCAAAAAATCGCCATCGGCAGCGGCGCGGCGCGGCAACTGCCTGCGCTTCTGGCGCCCTTTCGGGATAAAAAAATCACACTGGTCAGCGATAAAAACACTTGGGAGATCGCCGGCGCTCGGATAAACGAAATCTTGTCCGACGCGGGCTTTTCGGTAAACTTATATACCGTGGAGTCCGAGGACTACCCCATTGTAGTGCCTGATGAGAGAGTGGTGGCCAAGCTGCTCTATGAAACGGATAACGACACGGGCCTTTTACTGGGCGTGGGTTCCGGTACGATCAATGATATCTGTAAAATCGTTTCCTATAAAATGGGGATGGCCTCCGCCATTGTGGGAACCGCCCCTTCTATGGACGGCTATGCCTCCTCTATGTCTCCGCTGATCGTAAATCATGCGAAAGTGACCTATCTCTCCCATTATCCGTATGCCATCGTATGTGACACGGATATCATGAAGACCGCTCCCGACGTGATGTTTCGGGCGGGCTTTGGCGATATCGTAGGCAAGTACACGGCCCTGGCCGACTGGCGGCTTACTGTAAAGATCAATCACGAATATTTCTGTGAGACAACGGCGAAGCTGGTACAAAACGCAGTGGATCTGTGCGTGAAAAACGCGGAAGCGTACATGCAGAGAGACCCTGCCGCGATCGAGTGCATGAACGAAGCTCTGCTATTATCCGGCGTCGCCATGGGACTGGTGGGGATTTCCCGCCCCGCCTCCGGCTGTGAACACCACATGGCGCATTTCTGGGAACTGGACGCCCTGAAAAAGGGCATCGAGCATCCCCTCCACGGCAATTCCGTAGGCGTTGGCTCCATTGTAGCCTGTGAGGCCTATAAAATTATGAAGGAGCGATATGAGGAAGTCAGAGATATTCCGGTTCCGGATCCGGATATGCTGCGGAATATCTACAGAAAAGTGGGCTCTGCGCTGACGCCGGAAGAGCTGGGTGTGCCAAGAGAGGTTTTCAACGATTGTATCAACAACGCGTACAGGATCCGTCCACGGTATACGATTTTCAACTATGCGAAAAACGCGGGTTTTCTGCCGAAACTAGCGGATCTGCTCACCGAATGTTTTTATTAAATATACAGATGAAAGAGGAACGAAAATGAATTTGATCGCCGGCCGATGGAAAGATTATGAGATCATAGATACGGGAGACGGCATGAAACTGGAGCGATGGGGGGATATCCTTTTGTCCCGGCCGGACCCCCAGGTGATCTGGAAAGCTGCCAATCCTTCCCTCTGGGAAAAGGCTCATGGCGTATACCGGCGCAGCCGGAGCGGCGGGGGACAATGGGATTTTACCCGTAAACTCCCGGAGAAGTGGACGATCACCTATGACAATTTAAAATTTTACGTGGAACCCACTGGGTTCAAACACACAGGACTCTTTCCGGAACAGGCCGCCAACTGGGACTGGATGCGGGAAGCGATAAAAGCGCGGCGTTTGGAAGGCGAGCCCGTCCGGGTGCTGAATCTGTTCGGCTATACGGGGGGCGCCACCTGTGCCTGCGCTTCGGCGGGGGCGGAGGTCTGCCATGTGGACGCCTCAAAAGGGATGGTAGGCCGGGCCAAAGAAAATGTATTGCTAAGCGGTCTGTATGACGCCCGGGTGCGGTATCTGGTGGACGATGCCTTTAAATTCGTCTCCAGAGAGGTGCGGCGGGGAAACCGATATGAAGCGATTATCATGGATCCTCCCTCCTATGGAAGGGGGCCGGGCGGTGAAGTTTGGAAGCTGGAGGACAGTTTGTATGACTTTGTATGCGAGGCTGCATCACTGTTGAGCGACCGCCCCCTGTTTTTCTTATTGAATTCCTATACCACCGGTCTTTCCGCCGTGGTTACCGGCAATATTCTCTCTCTGACGGTGGGAAAGCGGCACACGGGTGTTGTCTCCGCAGGGGACCTCTGTCTGCCCGTCACCGAGGCGCCGGATATTCTGCTGCCCTGTGGTTCCTTTGCCAGGTGGCAGGCATGACGCCCGCTGTGGAACGACACGGTCAGGGGGACGTATATACGGTAAACGGCCTGCCGATTCTCTATGAAGACAATCACATAATTTCTGTTGTAAAGAAGCCGGGGGTCCTGTCCCAGGCAGATGGAAGCGGCGCGCCGGACATGCTGTCGCTTATTAAGTCGGATATTGCGGAGCGGTACGACAAGCCCGGAAACGTCTTTCTCGGCCTGGTGCATCGGCTGGATCGAAATGTGGGTGGGACTATGGTCTTTGCCAGAACCTCGAAAGGTGCGTCTCGGCTGTCGGAGGAACTCCGGAAAAAGCGTTTCTATAAAGCGTATCTGGCGGTGACGGACTGCCCATGCCAGACAGAGTCCGGATTTTTGATAAATGATCTTTATAAAGATGAAGTCCGTAATCAGGTCTTCGAGGATAAAAAAAGAGGAAAACGCTCCGTTCTGTGGTATCAGACGCTGCAGACAGCAAAGGCCCGTTCTCTTTTGCTGGTATATCCCATCACCGGACGGAGCCACCAGATACGGGCGCAGCTTGCCATCTCCGGCCATCCTCTGAAAGGGGATATGAAATACGGAGATTCGGGTAAAATATCGACAGCGCTGGGGCTTTGGTCCTCTGTCATAATAGTCAAACACCCCACACAGGACAAGCTTCTTCAGATCACTTCGGTACCTCCCGAGGACGGCCCATGGAAACTATTTGACAGTTCGGCATACGATTTTGTGAAAGAGCGCTTGGCGCCGGAGAACATAATAGAAAAGTACGAGGAAGGTCAGGCATATGGAAAAGAATAAAACCTATAATTTGATTGCAACCGCTGCCTTTGGTATTGAATCCGTAGTGCGCAGAGAACTGGGCTGGCTGGGCTGTGACGACGCGGCAGTTGAAAACGGGCGGGTCTATTTTAAAGGGGATGCGGAACTGATCTGCCGCGCCAACCTGTGGCTTCGCTGCGCGGACCGGGTTTTAATTAATATGGGAGAATTTAAGGCCGTCAGCTTTGAAGAACTGTTTCAGGGGACAAAGGCGATTCCTTGGGAAGAACTGGTCGGGGAGAAAGGCGCTTTTCCCGTGTCGGGGAAGTCGGTAAAATCTACGCTGCACAGCGTACCCAACTGTCAGAAAATCGTGAAAAAAGCCATCGCGGAACGGCTGAAATCCGTTTATCACAAAGACTGGCTGGAAGAGACAGGACCGGAGTATAAAATTGAAGTGAGCATATTAAACGACATAGTGACGCTGACTGTGGACACTTCGGGCGCGGGACTTCACAAGCGGGGGTATCGTGCCAAGGCGGGTGAGGCGCCTGTCAAAGAGACTTTGGCCTGCGCCATGCTGTATATCAGTCGTTGGCGGGGGGACAGAGTATTGTTGGACCCCCTGTGCGGCTCGGGGACGATCCCCATAGAGGCCGCTATGATCGCCTGCGGTATCGCTCCGGGGCTCCGGCGCAGTTTCGCCTTTGAAGCCTGGCCGCAGATTCCGCACGATATTTGGAACCGTGTGAAAGCCGAAGCGCAGGCGGCCGCACATCCTGAAACAGAGACCAGAATCTATGGCTCCGATATCGACTATTTTGCCCTGAAACTGGCGGAGGAGCATGCGGAAAACGCAGGCGTAAGGGATAAGATACATTTTCAAAAAATAGATTTCTGCAATACTTCCTCTCGGTATAAATATGGCTTTATTGTCACGAATCCGCCGTACGGAGAGCGTTTGAACGAGAAACACGAGGTGGAAGCGCTCTATCGCAAAATGGGAGAACATTTTAAAAAGTTCGATACCTGGTCATACTATGTCATAACGTCCCATCCGGAATTCGAAAAGTGTTTCGGACGGAAGGCTGACAAAAAACGCAAATTATACAATGGCATGCTAAAATGTGATTATTATCAGTTTTATGGTCCAAAACCGGA
>CAJFUA010000106.1 GCA_904420085.1 uncultured Eubacterium sp.
AACTGTATTTTTATAGGAACAGATCGGGTTAAAATTTTGATAGACGCAGGTGTGAGCGGCAGCAGAATAGTAGATGCACTCAGAGGAATTGACGAAAATCCTGAAGATCTGTCGGCGATTTTTGTGACCCATGAACATTCCGATCACATTTCCGGGGCCGGCATTCTTTCCCGAAAATATAATCTGCCGATTTACGCCACGGAGAGGACCTGGAATGCTATGGCACGACAGTTGGGCAAAATTTTACCTGAGAATAAAGGTATCCTGGAGGCCGGTTCGGGGATGACTTTGGAGGACATCTATCTGCAGAATTTCAGCATCCCCCATGACGCCGCCGATCCGGTGGCCTATACTTTTACCGTTGAAGGAAAAAAATTGTCCGTGGCCACGGATATCGGCCATGTGACGGACACGGTAAGGGAAAATATCAAAGACAGCGATTTGATTTTATTGGAATCCAACCATGACGTTGACATGCTGAAATTCGGTCCCTATCCCTATTATTTGAAAAAACGAATTCTGAGCGACCACGGGCACCTATCGAATATCGCCGCTGCCGATCTGCTGACGGAGCTGGCCCTGGCCGGCACAAAACAGTTCTTTCTGGGGCATTTGAGCCAGGAAAACAACACGCCCGCCTGCGCCTTTGAAACGGCGGAGAGGATGTTGGCGGAGCGGGATCTGAAGGTTGGGCAGGACGTTGCGCTTTCGGTGGCATATCGTGATCGTTACAGCCGCGTTGTGACGTTGTAGAGGTAACTATGCTGCGTTTTACCATATTGTGCGTGGGTAAAATAAAAGAGGCGTATATGCGGGAGGCCGTTTCTGATTACACCCGCCGGCTGACAAAATACGGAAAAATAGAAATTGTCGAAACAAATGAGGATATCTCCGTAAAAAAAGAGGGTGAGGCTCTTCTGGCCAGACTGCAGGAGAAGTCCTATGTATTCGCGCTGGATCTGAAGGGTAAGCTGTGTTCTTCTCCGGAGCTGGCCCGGATGTTGGAGAGACAGGCGACGTCGGGATATTCCCATTTTACCTTTATTATAGGTGGTTCCGATGGACTTTCATCGGACGTAACGGAGCGGGCGGACTGTAATCTGTGTCTTTCTCCCATGACGTTTCCCCATCAGATGGCCAGACTTATTTTATTGGAACAGATTTACCGCGCCATGAAAATCAACCACGGTGAAAAATATCATAAATAGGGGTTTGCAAGGCCCGTGGCGGTGGCAAATAAACCGCGGCTGCGGAATGTTTTCATCGCCTCCTGGGCCAGCTCGGGATCTTCGAACAGACCGAAAACCGTAGATCCGCTGCCGGACATCATTGCGCCCAGCGCTCCTGCCGCTAAAATATCGGCCTTCAGTTCCCCGATCTGTGGACATAGACGAATGGAGGCTTCTTCCAATACATTTTTCATATTTTCTGCAAATAGGCGCAGATCCTGTGCCTCCAACGCGTGAATCAACAGTTCGGTGTCGGGATGGGCGGACGCGGGAATTTCCATGGCATCCAGAGTTGCATACACCCGCTCTGTGGATAAAAATTTATTTGGATTGACTAAAAGTAGAGTGCCTTTTTTTAACGGACGCAGTTTGCTCAGGTCGGTTCCGGTCCCTTCCGCTAAGCCCGCTCCTCCCCGGATCATAAATGGAACGTCAGAACCGAGCTTCTTTGCCTGCTCCTCCAGTTGGTCCAGAGACATGCCCAGCGTGTAAATATTATTGATCGCACGAAGGACGGCGGCTCCGTCGGCGCTCCCCCCCCCCAGTCCGCCGCCGGAAGGGATGTGCTTTTCAATATATATGGTCAATTTTTCATATTCAAAAGTTTCCTTAAAAAGATCAAATAGCTGTCTCGCCGCCCTGTAAACCAGGTTTTTTTCATTCAGGGGAAGTTTTCTCATGTTGCAGGCAAGGGAAATGTTGTCGTCTATCCGGGTGGATTCGGGCAGAAGCTTTCCGTCCTCCCCCAAAAAGAAAAAAAGACGGTCATATAGGGGAATCTGCTGCATGATCATGCGGACCAGATGGTAACCGTCGGATTCACGAATTCCCAGAACATCGATTGATAAGTTTATTTTTGCGTTTGCCAAAGCCAGTTTCCCTTTGCGGAGAACACTGTTGTCAGGTTTGATTGCTGAAGATTTTACTACCATTTTTCGGACTCCCGGCTTTTTAGATTTTATGTTATTATATCATAAAAATGTCCTAAGAGGAGGGGAGATTGTTCAATCTTCGGATGTACCTGATCCGAAAATCCGATTCAATTCTTCCATGGCGGCTTCATCGGCAAAGGCCAGAATATACTGACCCGCGCGTATAATGGTTTCCCCATGGGGGATGATCAGCGTATCGTCTTCATATACCGCAATCAACAGAGCCTGCGCAGGCAGCTTGATTTCCGCGATAGATTTATTCGCGTTTGGGGAATGATAATCTACCTGTACACGGACAATGGAATATTCTCCTTTTGAAAGTTTCATCAAGGTCATAATAGAGTGGTAATTCATCTCGTCGGCAATCATATGGCCGATGAGATCTGCCTGATTGATTTTTACGTCTACGCCCATACCTGCGTTAAATAGCCATGCGTTCTTGGGGTTATTCACCCTGGCGAC
>CAJFUA010000107.1 GCA_904420085.1 uncultured Eubacterium sp.
ATCCATATCCACATCGCGAAAGAATTCCAGCGTCTGCAGCGCGGGCAGATAGCGGTAATGGTCCGTGATACCGATAAAGTCAAAACCCAGCTTTCTGAAATTGACGGCGTTTACAGGACCGGTCTCCTGTCCGTCTGATCCCTTTGTGTGCGTATGCAGATTCCCCTTGAGGGGCAGCCGCTCTGCCAGATCCGGCTCCACCGCGTACATATCCAACTGAATCCACTTATCCGTCCCGGTGAGCTGAATACGGATAAAGTGTTCCTCTTCTCTCTCAAAGACATGCTGGAATTCCAAACGGCCCTGACTGTCAGCGACGGCCTGATACTCCGCATAATGCGCGGTCTTATAGATCGCCGGATACCCTTCTTCCAAGGGGCAGACCAGAATTTTATAAGTCTTTCCGGGCAAAAAATAGGTCGTATCGTCCCGTCCCGTTATTGTGATTTTGTGTGGCGTCCCCACGGAAGCTACTTTGGGACAAATATCATAATAAATCTCATCATATACCACTATATATTACCTCCTATCAGATGGTATTAATGATGCAATCTTTTTAAATAAAAGTCAAGTCCCGCAGCCGTTTTTTTCCGGAATATCCTCCCCTTCTTTCAAAGAATCGAAAATAGAGATTTGCACAGGCCCGTCTGACAAAAGCGTTTTTAATTGGAGAGAATCCAGTGAATTTCCGGCCGTGTATTTGCCGTCACAAGTAATGAAAATGGCGCATCGCTTCAGCGATATCCGCATTTTTCGTAAAATATCGTGGGTCAGCGTGCAGTAGCGTCTGGCTTCCAGAATCCGTTTCGCATAGGTGACGCCAATGCCGGGCACCCGGATCAGCGTTTCATAGTCCGCCGTATTGACTTCCACCGGATACAGATCCAGATGCCGCAGTGCCCAGGCCGCCTTTGGGTCGATGTCCTCCTGCAGGTTAGGAGCGTCCTCGGGTGTCACCTCCTCAGGCGAAAAACCATACAACTGCATCAGTCTGTCTGCCTGATACAGCCGGGCCATACGCCAATATGGCGTATTAGTCGGCGGCAGATCCTCATATCCCTCTGCCTCGTGCAAATATTTGAATGCGGTATAATATACACGTTTCAAACGATACTTCCGGTATAAAGCCTTTGACAATGTCAGTATGGTTCTGTCCGTCTCCTGCGTACTTCCCGCCATCAGCTGGGTAGTCTGGGAAGTCGCAAATTTTTGACGGCCGTCGCGAGCGGCAAGTATTTGCTGAGAGATGTCCCGCATAGGCGTTAAAATATTCGTTTTGTTCTTCTGTTTTGCGATCCTTTCATATCCCGAACTCTGCGCCACCTCAATATTGACACTCAAACGATTCGAATATTTCCCGGTCCGGGCAATCAGCAGGGGATCCGCGCCCGGCATCACTTTTGTGTGGAGAAATCCTGTATAATGCAATTCTTCCCGTATGATTCTGGCGCTTTCCGCCAGCAATTCCTGCGTATAGTCCGCACTTCTGTAGATGGAAGAGGTGATAAACACGCCATGTCCGTTGCGCTCTGCTTCAGAAACCGCCATTTGGGCTAGTTCGGCAGGCGTATTACAATAGTTCGTCCGCTCTTCCCGGCTGCACCGACAACCGCAGTAGGCGCAGTTAAAAATACATCTGCTGGCGAGAAAAAGTTTGGGAATCTTGGGGGGCGCCGGCTTGCCTTTGATATGACCGGCGCAAAGCAGAGCTGTCTGCTCTGCATCGCTGTCCGCCCCTACCTCATACTTAGCGTCTTCCCGCATGAGCGCCATTTTTTCACCCATATCCGGTTTTTTTGATAAAATCACATTTGCCACTTTACCTCACCCTAAAATATCGAACATCCGATCCTTTATATATATATTACCACGAACAAAAATTTAATGCAACAAAAAAACACCTATGCAACCGGCATAAGTGTTTCAGCGTCAGCGTGCGCTTTAGG
The DNA here is from genome assembly GCA_904420085.1 of uncultured Eubacterium sp. Lineage (GTDB taxonomy): Bacteria > Bacillota > Clostridia > Lachnospirales > Lachnospiraceae > Eubacterium_G. The sequence goes on from CAJFUA010000107.1 coordinate 1,947, forward strand.
AAACCGTTAGCTTATCCTGACCAATCTTTCCCAATTTCCTGCCGCTTGCCACACCGAGGATCAGATAATACAGAACCCAGCCGTGAAACGCAATTTCGATCAGATAAATCACGTCAAAAAACACAACGGTATATAACAGACATACTAAGGTATCCAAAGAAAACAGGCACAGCGCGCCGATCATCCATCCAAAATATTTTCTAGATAAAAAATAACAGAGAAAATATACAGCCATAGAAATCGCCGCAATTGATATACCGATGACGATAACCGCCCAAAAGCTTTCCTCCAGTAAATAGATTCCTGCGATAACTGCAAGCTGGGGAATTATGGCCGAAAAAGGAAAGGAAATGGTGCTATCGGCAACAATTAATATAATGTTCAGCACCGTTAACAATGTCATAACCAGCAAATTTGCCCTGGCCCTCTGATAATTCTGTTCCGCCTTATTCATTTGACATCCTCCAAATCCGAAATGTGCTGTATGTATTTTACCAAAGATGCAGGCCGATGTCCAGAAACCGTGTACTTGCGGAAAGCGAATAAAATGTGGTATCATGAAA
>CAJFUA010000108.1 GCA_904420085.1 uncultured Eubacterium sp.
AGCCGTTCGCAACGAAGGCGGAGCGGGACGCGGCAATCATAGCGGCGTTAGAACCTGTCAAATATACCGCGCTGAAAATGTCGGGCGCTCTTCGCTGCAAAGATGTGTGGTACGAAATGGAAGATATTATAGCGGAAGCATACAACGAACTTGTTATAGTTGCGGAAGAAGCGTTTACAAGAGGGATCAGCGCGGGGGCGAGTTTTGAACCGTATGTATGCGGCGCAGTAAAGAAAAGGCTTTTGCGGCTGAACCGGTATCACGGGCAGCAATGCAGGAAAGCGGAGCTTGTAAGCTATGAAGCATATTTCCCGCTTCACGATCCAGCTTCTTCCTTCAACCTTGAAGAGCGGGTATGCTTGCGGGAAGAGTGCCGCGAAGCTGCAAAGACGCTTTCGCCGGAACGCCGCCGCGATCCGTACATAGCGGGCTTGCTGGAGGTAGTCGGGATATGAAAACAGACAAAAAAATAACGCCCATCGGCGGCAACCGATGAACGTTAAGTAGCTGCACAAATGCAACATACAACCATATATAGTATAGCATTTGTGCGGCTTCTTGTCAATGCAGGAGGTCGAAAAAATGAGGGCAAAACGCCGCATTTTCGCGGGGAGCGTATGCGAACAGGAGGTTTACACCGTGCCGGAGCGAGTAAAGGACGCGGGCAAATACGAGCCGCGCCCGCGATTTAGCAGCAAAGAGGAATACGAGGAATTCAAAAGGCAGATCGCCCGCCGCAATTTTGCGCGGAAATTCAACGCGACGTTTTCCCCGCAGTCGCTATATATCACGCTGACGCTGGATCGGGAAAACGAAGCGCATACATACGAGGAAGCGGACGCGATTATAAACCCGTTTTGGCGGCGCTTGCGGCGGCTTAATCCGGATATGCAAGCCGTTCTTTCAAAAGGGCGCGGGAAATCAACGAACCGCATTCATTTTCACATGGTAACAAACGGGATCACCGAAGAGCAGATACGGGAGAAATGGAAAGCCGGAACGGTTTTGCGGATCGAACACTTGCGGGAACACAATTACTATAACGGCGTAGATCACGGGCAGGATTACACAGGGCTTGCAAATTACCTTTTCGACCATTGGGAACCGGAACAGGGCGTGCGCCACTACAAGGGAACGCGGAATTTATGCGAACCGGAAGTGGAGGAAGCAACCGAGGTAAAGCGCGCCTATTCCGAAAACAAGCCGCCGAAACCGCCGAAGGGATATAAACTTGTGTCGGCAAAGATAACGCCATACGGGTATATGAATTTCAAATATGTAAAGAGCGAAGAGGACGAAACTGCGCCGCCGAGAAGCGGGCGGAAGCGGGTTCTAAAATGCTGATTGATAATCAGCGTGGAACGCCTTGTAAATGTGTAAGGTTAGGCAACCAAAGCCGATAAGATTAGATTTTTGTTCAATTCCCCGTCGCCTGTTTCTCAAAGATCACGAAGGCGGCGAGCCGTCAAGAGGAACGTGGAATACCGGAGCGGCGCAAAGCGGCGCGAGGATATGCCGCGAAAGCCTCTTTACGGTGAGTTGCCGGAGTGATAGGAACAGGGCGGCGACGGGGATAACAAAAATCATATAGGCGTATTCAACGGACGATCGGCGCGCCTGTTTGCCGGAAATTCAATTCCTTTGAGCCTGTCCCCCTCCCAGCGGGAGGGGCGGAGGGGTGGGAGAAAGCAGCGGGCATTATTAAACGTGAAGGGAGAAAACGGAAGTGTATTACAGGACTTGCCCGCATTGCGGGAGCAACCTTGATCCTTCGGAAACTTGCGATTGCGAGATTGAACGGAGGAATGAGCAGGAAGAACAGGAAAGGGGGCGGCTGTATGGCGCAATTCAAAGTAACGGGGCTGGACGTGATCCGCGATCAGTTGAAAGAACGCGGGGCGAAGGTTGAAGGCACGGTAAACCATATGTTATATGCCGGTGCAAAGGTTATGCGCGAGGAAATGAAAGCCGCCTTGAAGGAATACAAGATCAAGGATACCGGCGATCTTATCAAGTCGATTAAATCCGGCAAAATCAAAAAGGCGGGCGGCGCAAAGTATGTTACCGTTTCGCCTACCGGATACGACAGGCACGGCGTACCGAACGCGATAAAAGCGTATGTGTACGAATTGGGAAATTCAAAGCACCCAGCACGCCCGTGGAAAACTCTTGCCGATGAACGCGGCGGAAGCAAGGCAATACAGCGTATGCGGGAAGTGTTTGAAGAAGAAATGTCGAAAGCAGGAGGGGACGCGGGAGAATGGGAAGAATAAGCATTTTTCAACGGATTTTTGGGAAGGCAAAGCCGCCGGAAAGCAGTATTGCCCGCGCGGAGATTATCGGTGGCGGGAATTCGTTTGCGGCGTGGAGCGGGGACGCTTACAGCAACGATATTTACCGGAGCGCTGTTGACGCGATCGCCCGCAACGCGGCGAAAATGAAGGGATCGCACATTATCAAATACCGCAACCATGAGCGGGTGGAAGGCGATTGCAGGATAAACCGCATTTTGCAGATTGAGCCTAACCCGTATATGAGCGCGTTTGATATGCTGTATAAGCTGATTACCCACTATTACCTGTATAACAACGCTTTTGCATATATGAAGCGGGACGAACGTGGGCAGCTTGCCGCCGTATTCCCGCTTAACCCTGTTCACGCTGAATTTATGAGCGACGCGGGCGGCGTTCTCTATGTACGCTTCATTTTTTCGGGCGGGAAAGAAACGCTTTTGCCCTATTCCGAGATAATCCACCTTCGCCGCAATTTCAACGGCAACGATATTTTGGGCGATCCGAACGACGCACTTTCCCCTGCTTTGCAGTTAGCGCATACGCAGAACGAAGGTATCATATCCGCGATCAAGAGCGGCGCAAGCCTTCGCGGTATTTTGCGCCGGACGCAGATAGCAAGTCCGGAAATGTTAAAGCAGATCAAAGATAACTTCGTAAAAGACTATCTTGATGTTACGAACAACGGCGGCGTGGCGGCGATTGATAGCGGTTCGGAATATATACCGCTTGACAATAAGCCCTATTCCATAGACGAAAAGCAAATGCAAGCGGTAAAGGATAAGATTTACAACTATTTAGGCGTATCGGAAGCGATCGTAAACAGCAGCTACAATGAAGATCAATGGGCGGCGTTTTACGAAAGCACCATAGAACCGCTTTCCCTGCAATTAAGCCTTGAATTTACCCGCAAGCTGTTCAACGACAGGGAACGCGCCTTCGGCAACTCCATTATGTTTGAAAGCGGGCGGCTGCAATTCACCAGCAACGCAACGAAGGTAAATATTATCCGCGAATTTATGCCGATGGGCTTACTTACGGTAAACCAAGCTTTGGAAATCCTCAATCTTCCGAGCGTCGAGAACGGCGACAGACGCATACAGTCGCTTAATTACGTAGACGCAGACAAAGCGGAGGAATACCAGCTTGCAAGGGCGAAAGCGCCCGCCGTGCTTTCGGCGGCTTCCGGAGAGGGAAAGGGGGCGGCAGACAATGAATGACCGCTATATACAAGTAATGCTTATGGGGACGAAGGACAACAAAACAGACGAATTCCCGTTTATTCCGCTGTATGCAAAAACGGGCGACCTTTCCGGAATAGCGGGTTTTATGCGTCGGGATATAAGCGGGATACCGGAAACGCCGGAAGAAGATTACATACCGGCTGGCACAATGGCGGTATTTGATCCGGAGCAAAACAGCTTTATACCCATACAGCTTTACGCGCTGTTCAAAGAATGGCTTGACCTAACTATTATCGCAAGCGAACATATCACGGAAACGGAGGACAGCGGGAATGAAGGAAATTAGAGTATGCGAAATAAGGGCGGCAGCGGCGGCAGACGCTTCAAAAGCCCTTAGATTAGAGGGTAGACCGATCGTTTACGATCAGCCTACCAAGATAGGCGATCCGGCAGGATCGTATATCGAAATTATCCGAGCGGGCGCGCTGGATCATGCGGATTTATCCGACGCGCGGTTGTTTTACAATCACGACTTGAACAAAGTGCCGCTTGCAAGGACACCAAAGACAATGCAACTCACGATTGATCCGGCAGGGTTGAAGATGGTTGCAGAATTACCCGACACCGAGGAAGCGCGAAGCGTCTATACGGCAGTACAGCGCGGCGATCTTTCCGGAATGTCATTTGCCTTCAAAGTGCCGGAAGGCGGCGACAGTTACGACGCGGCGACCAATACGCGGACGATCTTCACGATCGAAAAAGTGTATGAAATCAGCGTCGTCCCCTTCCCTGCCTACCCGCAAACAAGCGTTGAAGCGCGATCCGCTTTTAGCGCGGCGGCTTCCGAGCAGAAGAAGGCAGCGGCGATTATTAAGGCAAACAAAATCTTGATGAAAGAGGTTTAACACGATGGACGAAGAGAAAATGAACACCGAAGCGGCGCAGGAAAACGAAGTGCCGAAGCAGGAGCCGGAAAAAAAGCGCCGCCGCTCCCTCACAGATCGGCTATATGCTCAATTAGAAATTTTGGAGCGGGAACAAGAGAAGATCGCTTCCGGCTATGACGGCAGCAGCAACCCGAAATCGGCAAGAAGCGAATATCTTGCTTTCGCAAAACAGATCACCGATACAGCAAATACCATTATCACCATTAAACGGGGAGGAAAATAACAATGAAATTCAAGACCATTGCAGAAGCTTTCAACCACTACCGCACTTCTACGCTGGAGGAAATCGAGCGCAGGGCGGCGGAGATCAAAAACACCATTTCAACAGACGCGGGCGCAGACGTGGACGCGCTGAACATCGAGCTTGACGGGCTGGCACAGGCGAAAGAGAACATCAAGCAGCGCAGCGCCGGAAACGGCGGGCAGACGGGCAGCGGCTTCAATCCAATTTCCGGAGCGGGTATGACCTTTGAGCGCCGCGCAAGCTATGACGCGACCGAAGGCGACGTGCTTAACAGCGCAGAATACCGAAGCGCCTTTATGAAAAAACTGCTGGGGCGCAAGCTGAACAGCTTTGAAGAAGCGGCTTTTAACCGCGCTATGAACGAGCAGCGCGCGGACGCTTTCGCAACCGGAACAAGCGCGGCGGCGGTTCTTCCTACGCAGACGCTTAACGAGGTTATCAGCAAAGCCCGCGATATGGGCGGAATTATGAGCGTTTGCAGAAGCTTCAACGTGCCGTCGAAAATCGCTATTCCCGTGGGAACGCCTTTGACCGCCGCAAGCTGGCATACCGAGGGCGCGGCGGTTGACAGCGTTGCGCCTTCCGTCGCAAGCATCACTTTTGACGGGTACGAAATTATGAAGGTGCTTTCTATCAGCGTGAAGGTGCAGACAATGAGCATTGCGGCGTTTGAAAGCTACCTTGTGGAAGAGCTTTCTAATTGCGTGATGGCTTGTATCGCAAACGCCCTTGTAAACGGTACGGGTACTTCGGAAGGCACGGGCGTTCTTTCGGGTGTTTCGTGGACGGCAGACACCAACGCTTTCACTTTCAGTAAGACAGACGGGCTTGTATATGCCGACGTTGTAAAGGTTGTTGCCGCATTGAAGCGCGGGTATGCTAACGGCGCTTGCTGGGCTATGAATAACGCGACGCTTTACAGCCTGTTCTATGGGCTTGTAGACGCGAACAAGCGCCCGATCTTTATTGCCGATCCGAAGGCTGAAACAATCGGCAAAATTTTGGGCTTCCCCGTTGTGGTAGATGATTACCTTCCGGCTGAAACAATCATTTTTGGCAACTTCAATTACATGGGCTACAATATGCCCGAGGGTATCACGATCGAAGCTTCC
>CAJFUA010000109.1 GCA_904420085.1 uncultured Eubacterium sp.
TCCTCCGCTACCTGTTGGGTGCGGTCCTGGATAATGATGTGATAGTCATAATCGCTGTTGGTGTAGATCCGGTCGGGGATTTCCACGCCGTTGATGTCCCGCTGTCCCTTACGGGGCCGCCAGCCTTCTCCAATATTAGTCATCACATTGATGACCTTAAAGGGAGCCAGAAAACCGTCCTCGATGCCTTCTTTCAAGCTGTATGTATAAATCGGTTCCCCAAAATAATGCAGATTGGAGACGTATTTTGTCTCCTTTGGCGTAGCCGTCATGCCGATTTGTGTAGCGGACTGGAAATACTCCAGAATCCTGCGCCAGCGGCTTTCCTCCTTGGCCGAACCTCTGTGACACTCGTCCACAATGATCAGATCAAAAAAGTCCGGGGAAAAGAGCTGGCTGAAATGCTCCTGGTCATCCTCCCCCACCAGCTGCTGATACAGGGAAAAATATACTTCGTGGGATGTGATGGTACTCCTGTCATCTTTGGCCACATTGATTTTATGAGTGACCTTCTCCAGCGGGGCAAAATCCTGCTGGATGGACTGATCCACTAAAATATTCCGGTCGGCCAGATAGAGAATCTTCCGCTTCATGCCGCTCTGGAGCATTCTATAGACGATCTGGAAAGCTATATAGGTCTTGCCGGTACCTGTTGCCATAACCAGCAAAAGCCGTTGCTGTCCCCGTGCAATGGCGTCTACGGTACGATTGATGGCAATGCGCTGATAGTACCGGGGCGGGTAGGTGTTCTGGCTGGTATAATAGGGCTGTTCCAGCATAGCCAACTGCCGGGGCGTCACATGGGATTCCTGCTGATATCGGGCAATCAGTTCCTGTTCCGTCGGGAACTCGTCCAATCCAAATTCCCGTTCTTGCCCCGTCAGAAAATCATGCTCTACAAAGCCGTCGCCATTGGAGCTGTACGCAAAGGGTACATCCAGCATTTGTGCATAGGTCATGGCCTGCTGTAAGCCATGGAAAATACTGTGGGTATTGTCTTTTGCTTCGATCACAGCAATGGGATTGTTGTCATTGAGATACAGGATATAATCCGCCCGTTTGGGCTTCTCCCGGAATACAAAATTCCCCTTGAAATTGATGCGCCCATCGGTAATGCGGGTTTCCATGGTGATCTTTTCCCGATTCCATTTAGACAGAATTGCAGGTGTAATATACTGGAGTTTGATATCTTCCTCGCTCATTTGATGTTTCGGCAAAACCGTACCCATACCGGCCCCTCCTTTACCGTATCCTGCTCCTCGGTAAATCATACTGTTTTTTTCCATTATAATATACCATATGGCAAAATACAAACACCGTTCGCCAGATTATCACAGTATGAGTGTACGCTTTTATCTTTTCATATTTGCAGGCACAAATATTGCAGTCTTTCCAAATTGGGAGTGTACAATTGCGTAAAATTTCATCCATCACGCCTTGATATTTCCCTTATAATTGCATATAATTCAAGGGTAAATAGAAGGAGTGAGGGTATATGCGACAGTTCAACTACTCAAAAATCAGAGAGCAATCCTGGGACTCTGAAATACTGGGTCTAATTGCCGCAATTTATAAAGAGGCCGGTAAGCAGGAACTGTATCTGAAGCAGCGGCCGGAAGAGCTGGAAAAGCTGGTTGAGATTGCGAAAATCCAGAGTACCGAGGCTTCCAATGCCATCGAAGGGATTGTGACCACCAATACCCGCATCCGTCAGTTGGTGGAAGAAAAAACCACACCCAGGAACCGGGATGAGCAGGAAATCGCCGGTTATCGGGATGTATTGAATCTGATCCATGAAAGTTTTGATGCCATCCCCATCACGCGCAATTTCATCCTCCAACTCCATAAAATCATGTACTCCCATATGAACAATCCCATGGCCGGGCAGACCAAAAATGTGCAGAATTATATCAGTGCCACCTACCCGGACGGCCATGTGGAGATTTTGTTCACGCCCATGGCTCCCTATGAAACACCGGAAGCACTGGATCAGATCTGCCAGGAGTATAACCGGGTAATCGGCAATTTTGAACTGGAACCGCTGATTGCGATTCCGGTCTTTATCCATGACTTTCTGTGCATACACCCCTTCAATGATGGCAATGGCCGTATGAGCCGATTGCTGACCACCCTGCTGCTGTACCGCAGCGGATTCTATGTCGGTAAATATATTTCTCTGGAGGCCAAGATTGCCAAAAATAAAGATCTGTACTACGATGCGCTGAATCGCTCCCAGACCGGATGGCATGAGGGAACCGAAGATACTCTGCCGTTTATCAAATATCTTTTGGGTACGATTCTGGCAGCCTATCGGGATTTTTCTGACAGGTTTTCCATCGTGGAAGAAAAACTCCCCGCCATCGAAATCGTAAGAAAAGCCACAATGAATAAGATTGGCCGGTTTACCAAGCAGGATATCCGGGAACTGTGTCCGGCATTGAGTCTGAGTTCTGTGGAAGGTTCTCTGCGAAAACTGGTAGCAGCAGGAGAACTCAAACGTGAAGGTGTCGGAAAGTCCACCATATATTATCGCCTAAGATAATGGCAGAAGGAGGGCAGCCCCGTGGGACTGCCCTCCTTTGCATTATCGCTGTATTTGTCGTCGTTTTGTCTTTTCCATTGATTCAAATCCCTGCCGCAACGCCAGCTCGCA
>CAJFUA010000110.1 GCA_904420085.1 uncultured Eubacterium sp.
GAAAAGGCGGCTGACGGAAAGGCCACCAAGATTATCATTCCCTCAGAGATCCAAGGACTGGCAGGTATGGCTACTTCCTTGGGAGAGCTGCTCAAGAAAGATGAGTAAGGTAAGAGGGATTTTGAGGTAAGATCGGGAGGAGGGCCGCAAAATGATCCACTAGGGATGGTTTTGCGGCACATCCCTTTTACTTTTGGATCGTAGGCATTTGGCAGCAGTTCCCCATTTTTTTTCGAGATGAGGAAAAAAGTAGTTGACATTCCGAAATTATTGTGGTATTATACGAGACAACAAAAGAAACCGTTGAGGCGGAGTTGGAAGCAGTGGTGCACGCACAGAGAGTCCGGGAGGGTGAGAGCCGGAACGAACGCAAGCTGCCTAATGGGCCGCTGAGGGCGCAGTCAAAGGGATTTTCCTGAGTATGCTGCGACGTTAGGCATACGTAAGTTGCCGGGGATATGTTGGTATCTCGCTAAGGGCATGGAGCGATCCATGAAGCAAGGTGGCACCGCGGGTGTATCGTATATTGATTGATCATTCGTCCTTGACAGAAATAGATTCTGTCAGGGGCTTTTTTATTGTCTATTCCTGACAGGGAAAGGAAGAGAAGAAGAGATGAAGCCTACGCTGCAAGAATTTCTCAGTATGACAGCTTACCGGAGGGTGCCCCTCTATAAGGAGCTGTATGCAGACTCATACACACCGGTAGAGGTTCTTCGAATGCTGAAACGCGTGAGTTCCCATTGTTTCCTGTTAGAGAGTGTGGAGGATAATCATAAATGGGGACGATATTCTTTCCTCGGATATGATCCCTCTATGGAAGTGGTTTGTCGGGGAGGATGTTTACAGATTCGATCCGGACAGAAGGTCATTCAGGAAGTGGTTTCGCATCCCAAAGAGGTGCTGAAGGAGTTGATCGCGAAATATAAGACAGCGGTTTTGCCGGGACTGCCCACCTTTACAGGAGGGTTGGTGGGATATTTTTCTTATGATTATATCCGTTATGGAGAGCCCGTTCTGCAGAATCATCGTTGGAGAGAAGCCGACTTCAGAGACATGGATTTGATGTTGTTCGATCGGGTCATTGCGTTCGATCATGACAGACAGAAGCTCTTTCTGATTGCGGGAGCGGATCCAAGCGGAGGAGAAGCAGCGTATGAAAGGGCAAAACAGCAGCTTCTCGCGATGCAGCAGCTTCTCAGGAAGGGACAGAAGGCGTTGATCCCGCCTCTTAAGTTGAAAGGTCCGCTGTCTCCGGCGTTTTCGAAGGAGCGCTATTGCCAAATGGTAGACCGGGCTAAGGAGTACATCCGGGAGGGCGATATTTTTCAAGTGGTGTTATCGAATCCATTGAAGGTAGAAGCGGAGGGCAGCCTGCTGGATACGTACCGGATTCTCCGAACATTGAATCCTTCACCGTATATGTTCTATTTCTCCGGGGATGACATGGAGATTGCCGGGGCCTCACCAGAAACTCTGGTGAAACTAGAAGATGGGCGCCTCAGTACATTTCCGCTGGCGGGAACCAGAGCTCGAGGGCGGAATGAGGCGGAAGATCAGGCATTGGAACATGAACTGCTGGCAGATGAGAAAGAACGGGCGGAACATAACATGCTGGTGGATCTGGGCAGAAACGATTTGGGAAAGATCAGCCAAATCGGAAGTGTAAAGGTGGAACAGTATTTGACGATACAGCGATATTCTCATGTGATGCATATCGCTTCTACTGTCACAGGAAAGATTCAATCAGGCAAAGAAGCGGCCGATGCGGTGGATGCAGTGTTGCCAGCTGGAACTCTGTCTGGTGCGCCCAAGGTTCGAGCCTGTCAGATCATTGATGAATTGGAGGGGGATACCCGTGGACTTTATGGAGGCGCGGTGGGATATTTAGACTTTACAGGCAATATGGATCTTTGTATTGCCATTCGGATGGCTTATATGCGAGATGGTAGCGTATGTGTCAGAGCGGGCGCAGGGATTGTATCGGACAGTGTGCCGGAAAAGGAATTCCGGGAGTGCCAGAATAAGGCAATGGTGATGGTACGGGCACTGGAGGCGGCCCAGGGAGGTTTGGAATGATTCTTCTAATTGATAACTATGATAGTTTTTCGTATAACCTGTATCAGCTGATCGGGGAAATAGAACCGGACATTCGTGTGATCAGAAACGACGCGTATACGCCAGATGAGATGGCGATGATGAAGCCCGACGCACTGGTTCTGTCTCCAGGTCCCGGAAGACCGTGTGATGCGGGTATATGTGAAGAAGCCGTGCTGTACTTTGCGGGAAAGATTCCCATATTGGGCGTGTGTTTAGGGCATCAGGCCATCTGTGAGGCCTTTGGCGGTGTTGTATCCTATGCGAAGGAACTCATGCATGGGAAACCATCCGAGGTGTGGATTGATACGGAAACCCCTCTGTTTCGAGGAATGGAGCCGACGATCACAGCGGCCCGGTATCATTCCCTCTGCGCCATCAGCCTGCCGCAGATATTGCAGAGCATTGCGCATACGAAGGAGGGAGAGGTCATGGCAGTATCCCACACGCAGTATCCGATATTCGGATTACAGTTTCATCCAGAATCTGTCATGACGCCATCGGGCGGACAGATCATTCAAAATTTTATGGAGGTAGTCAGATCATGATTCGAGAAGCCATTTTGAAATTAGCTAGAAGAGAGGATCTGTCCTATACGGAAGCAGAACAGGTGATGAATGAGATAATGAGCGGAGAAGCGAGCCCTGTACAGATGTCTTCCTATCTGACAGCCCTTTCCATGAAGGGAGAGACGATCGAAGAAATCACGGCGTCAGCGGCAGGAATGCGCGCACACTGCATCCGCCTGCTGCACGACATGGATGTGCTGGAGATCGTAGGAACCGGAGGCGACGGCGCGAATTCCTTTAATATTTCGACCACATCTTCCCTGGTGATCGCCGCTGCCGGGATCCCGGTGGCGAAACACGGCAATCGGGCCGCCTCTTCTCGATGCGGCGCCGCGGACGTCCTGGAGGCCCTGGGAGTCTGCATCACGCTGCCGCCGGAGCGGAGCACCCGGATGCTGCACGACATTGGCATCTGCTTCCTGTTTGCCCAGAACTATCATATCGCTATGAAGTATGTGGCGCCCATCCGCAAGGAACTGGGGATTCGTACGGTATTCAATATCCTGGGGCCCCTCTCCAACCCGGCTGGCGCTAACATGGAGCTCATGGGCGTCTATGAGGAGACCCTGGTCGAACCGCTGGCACGGGTCATGAAGAACCTGGGCGTCACGAGAGGCATGGTCGTCTACGGGCAGGATCGGCTGGACGAGATTTCGATGAGCGCGCCCACGTCCGTCTGCGAGATACGAAACGGCGCGTTCCATTCTTATCAGATCACACCGGAACAGTTTGGCTATACGCGTTGTGAGAAGGAGGAACTTCAGGGCGGGGATCCGAAGGAAAACGCGCAGATCACACGGGATATCCTGTCCGGTAAGGATCAGGGCGCGAAACGGCAGGCCGTGTGTCTGAACGCCGGCGCGGCCATCTACATCACAGGCAAGGTGGCCACGATGGAAGAAGGCGTGCGGATGGCGGAATGCCTGATCGATACGGGAAAGGCCATGGAGAAGCTGGAAGCCTTTATCAGGGAGAGCAATCGATGAATCAACTGGCAACCATCACAGAAAAGACCCGGGAGCGGGTCGAAGAGAGAAAGATTCGAGTGAGCACGGCGGAACTGGAAAGACAGGTGGAAGAGATGGGGCCGTATGCCGGTCCCTCCTTCTTCGAAGCGCTTTGCAAAGAGGAGATGGCCATGATCTGCGAGGTGAAGAAGGCCTCTCCGTCGAAGGGACTGATCTCACCGGATTTTCCGTATCTGGAGATCGCGAGAGCCTATGAAAAAGGCGGCGCCGCTGCGATTTCCTGCCTGACCGAACCCTACTTCTTTCTGGGAGAAGACAGGTACTTACAGGAGATTACGCAGACCGTGTCGCTGCCAGTATTGCGCAAGGACTTCGTGATCGATCTGTATATGATCTACGAAGCGAGACGGATGGGAGCGGCCGCGGTGCTTCTGATCTGCGCGATCCTGAACGATCAGGAGCTGGCTTCATGCCTGCGGCTGGCCCATTCGCTGGGGCTGGATGCTCTGGTGGAGACACACTCGGAAGAGGAGATTCATAGAGCCGTACAGGCGGGAGCGCGGATCATCGGCATCAACAATCGGGATCTTACGAGTTTTCAGGTGGATCTGGAGACTTCAGAACGGCTTTGTCGGAGAATTCCGAAAGGCACGATCTGGATATCGGAAAGCGGGATCCGCAGTCACGAGGATGTGAGACGATGTCAGGAATGGGGCGCTTCAGGGATTCTGGTGGGAGAGACACTGATGCGGGACCAAGACCCTGCTGGCGCCATCAGGAGGCTCCAATATGGCGAAGGTTAAGATCTGCGGACTGTTTCGGATCGCAGACGCGATGGCGGCCAATCGTGCGATGCCGGACTATGTCGGGTTCGTATTTGCAAAGAGCCGCCGGCAGGTGTTGCCAGTACAGGCAGCCGAAATGCGCACGGTATTGTCGCCGCGGATTCGGACCGTCGGTGTATTTGTCAACGAAGATGTGGAAACGATCCGAGAGATTGCAGAGTATTGCCGGCTGGATCTGATACAGCTGCATGGACAGGAAAGTCCGGAGACGGTGCGGCGAGTACGTGATATTTGCGGGCTTGGCGTGATCAAAGCGGTCCACGTGGAAGAGGCGCCAGCATGGGATCAGACAGAGGCCGATTTTCTTCTGATCGATGAAGGCGCCGGCGGCACAGGGCGCAGCTTTGACTGGACGAAACTGCCGAAGCTCGATAAGCCCTATTTTCTGGCAGGAGGGATCGGACTGCACAACCTGGCAGAGGCACTCGGGACGGATGCCTATGGTATCGATGTATCCAGCAGTGTGGAGACCGATGGATATAAGGATCCGGGGAAGATGTGTCAATTGGTGGAAAGTGTACGGAAAAAGGAGAGAGAAGGTCATGAGTAAAGGAAGGTATGGGATCCATGGGGGGCAGTATATCCCGGAGACCCTGATGAATGCAGTGCTGGAGCTGGAAGAGGCGTATGAAACCTATAAGAACGATCCGGAGTTTCAAAGGGAGCTTACGGAATTGCTGAATGAATACGCGGGCAGGCCCTCGAGATTATATTATGCGAAGCGGATGACGGAGGACCTGGGAGGCGCCAAGATTTATCTGAAACGGGAGGATCTAAATCACACAGGAGCGCACAAGATCAATAACGTGTTGGGACAGGCGCTTCTGGCAAGACGTATGGGCAAGACACGTCTGATCGCGGAGACAGGTGCGGGGCAGCACGGTGTCGCCACTGCTACGGCCGCGGCCATGTTCGGCATGGAGTGCGAGGTCTTCATGGGAAAAGAAGATACCGAGAGACAGGCGCTCAACGTATATCGGATGCGTCTTCTGGGCGCCAAGGTACATCCGGTCAGCACGGGGACGGGAACGTTGAAGGACGCGGTATCGGAAACGATGCGAGAATGGACCCGAAGAGTGGAAGATACACACTATGTGTTGGGTTCCTGCATGGGGCCTCATCCGTTTCCGATGATCGTGCGGGATTTTCAGGCGGTCATCAGCAGGGAGATCAAGGCGCAGCTTCTGGAAAAGGAAGGGAAACTGCCCGACGCCGTACTGGCTTGTGTGGGAGGTGGTTCCAACGCAATCGGTACTTTTTATCATTTCATTGAAGACGAGACGGTTCGGCTGATCGGATGTGAGGCGGCGGGCCGCGGGGTGAATACAGCGGAGACAGCCGCTACGATTGCCACAGGGCGTCTGGGGATCTTCCACGGCATGAAGTCTTACTTCTGTCAGGATGCGTACGGACAGATCGCTCCCGTGTACTCGATCTCAGCTGGATTGGACTATCCGGGGATTGGCCCGGAACACGCCGATCTGTATGATCGGGGTCGTGCGGAATATGTGGCCATCACGGATGAGGAGGCCGTATCGGCCTTTGAGTATCTGTCCCGGCTGGAAGGGATCATTCCTGCGATCGAAAGCGCGCATGCGGTGGCCTACGCCAGAAAGCTGGCGCCGCAGATGCGGCGCGATCAGATTATCGTCATCACAGTATCAGGTCGGGGCGACAAGGATTGCGCGGCGATCGCGCGGTATAGAGGGGAGGATCTATATGAGTAATACGGCAAAGGCTTTCGTAAACGGCAAGGCATTCATTCCGTTTATTACCTGCGGGGATCCGTCGCTTGCGGTGACGGAACAGCTGGTATACGCCATGGAGGAAGCTGGGGCAAATCTGATCGAGCTCGGTATTCCTTTTTCCGATCCGACGGCAGAAGGACCGGTGATTCAAGAGGCTAATGTGCGGGCGCTTTCCGGCGGCGTGACGACGGATCGGATCTTTGCCATGGTAGAAAAGATTCGAAAGCATACGCAGATTCCGATGGCTTTCATGACCTACGCGAATGTGGTCTTTTCCTATGGGACCGAACGTTTTATTCAGACGGCCAGCGAACTGGGAATGGACGCGCTGATCCTGCCGGATGTACCCTATGAGGAGAAGGAAGAATTTGACATACCCTGTAGACAATATGGCATCGACCTGATCTCGCTGATCGCCCCTACATCCCACGATCGGATTCGGACGATCGCGCGGGACGCGGAGGGGTTTGTATACTGTGTCTCTTCCATGGGCGTGACGGGAAGCCGGCGCGAGATCAAGACCAATATTCAGGAAATGGTGAATCTGGTCAAGAAAGAGAAGGAAATCCCCTGCGCGGTCGGTTTTGGCATCTCCACGCCGGACCAGGCCGCGCAGATGGCAGCGCAGAGTGACGGCGTTATTGTAGGGTCTGCCATCGTGAAGCTATGTGCGGTTCATGGCGCGGGGGCCGTTCCCTATGTGAAAGAATACGTACGTCAGATGAAGAACGCGATTCGCTAAGCAAGGGCATTGACAGAACTCGGGGA
>CAJFUA010000111.1 GCA_904420085.1 uncultured Eubacterium sp.
CGCCCACGATGCCGTTGGCGCCCAGGATGCCCAGGGACACGTCCGCCGCGTGCATGGAGCCGCCCTTGCCGCCGCAGTAGCCGGTGGCCTTGCCGAAGAGCTCGGCCATCATCTTCTTGCTGTCCGCTCCCTTGCCCAGCAGGTGCCCATGTCCCCGGTGGGTGGAGGTGATAAAATCTGTGGGGCGCAGGGCCGCGTTAGAGCCCACCACGCTGGCCTCCTGGCCGATGCACAGGTGAATGTTGCCGGCCAGCATGCCCTTCGTGAAGCAGTCCGCCGCCTTCTCCTCAAACCGGCGCACCCGGACCATGCCTCCATAGAGCTGGAGGAGGAAATCTTTTTCGTACGTTGCCACGATTTACACGACCTTTCTTAGTGTACGATGGATAGTAGCGCGCTTTAATAAGCGATGTTGTAATAGATGAACACAGGGATCAGGGACAGCAGCGGCAGAATCACCGTCTCAACCGCCACATGCAGATAGCCCTTGCGGTAAGACACGCCGGACAGGGCAAACAGCATGACCACCGTGCCGTTCCAGGGCAGAGTGTCCAGGCCGCCGCAGGCGATGGAGGCCACCCGGTGGATGATCTCCGGGGTATAGCCCCAGGAGATGAAGGTCTCGCCGAAGAGGTTCAGGGCGATGGTCAGGCCGCCGGACGCAGAGCCCGTGATACCGGCGATGATGGTGGTGATGGCCGCCACCTTCAGCAGGCCGGGCAGCGGCAGATTGATGATGTTCTCCTGTACCAGGGCGAACACTTCCGTATCGGAAATCACCTGGCCGACACCCACCACAGAGGCAATGATGATGCAGGGGAAAATGCCGTTGTTGAAGCCCTCGGACAGAACGGAGCCAAAATTCTTCACACCGCCCAGAGCCTTGTAGAAGAAGATCAGGGATAGCACGCACCCCGCGGCAAGGCCATACATCAGCTCCACACCCAGGCCATTGACCAGAACAAAGGTAACCACCATGGGGATCAGAGAAATCCAGAAGCGGGGGGAACGCTGCTCCAGCTCCTTTTCATCCAGGATGCCGCCCTCGACCTGATAGAGCTCGATCGCCGCGGCGGGATCATTGCGGCCCCGGGCCGCCTGCCAGTACAGATAGCCGACGCCGAAGATCAGCATGAACAGTGTGGCTAGCACGCCCTCCACCGGGGCAGCGGTGGGCGTGGTGCCCAGGATCTCCGTGGGGATGATGTTCTGCATCTGCAGGCTGCCGGGCATCTGACCCATGGCAAAGGTGGCAATCGCCAAACCCGTAATGCCGGGGAATAAGTACCAGGGAATCCCCGCCTTGGGGAACAGGATCTTGGCGAAGGGCAGCAGCACGAAAATCATCACCGTGACCTGAATGCCGCCGTACACCAGGAAGGCGCCCACCAGCACGTAAATCAGCAGCGTCCACTGGGCGCCGGCCTTGCTGATCAGCGTGTTGCTGATCCGCCAGGTGGCGCCGCTCTTGTCATACAGAGCGCCCAGCAGGGCACCCAGCGCAAAGATGATCAGCCAGTTGCCCACAAAGTCCTTCATGCCGATCAGATAGGCACCATCCGAGCCCACCATCTCGGCAGCCACATCCAGTCCGCCGGTCAGCGCCACAAGGGACGCGGCAATGACGGCTGCCAGAAACATACTGATCTTGCGATAAGCCGCAAAGATCAGCACACCAAATGCCGCAAGAATGCCAATTACACTTACAACGATCATTTGCTTCAGTCCTTTCTCTTCTTGTCTGCCTGCGTTTCGGCTGGGCCCATCCGAACGGTTTTGTACAGAGCGTGCAAAATATCGGCAGATTTGACTGCTGCATATTATATTTCGGCAAATTCCAGAAGTAAAATTATAGTTTTCAATGGAAAGATAAGGCGGAATTATCGTTTTCTTAACAGGAATTCATTTGCAAACTCCAGAATCTTCGGTATACAATAGAACAGAAATTTCCTTTCCGCCAAAAGCCAGAGAGATAGGAGTGCAATATGCTGGATTTAAAACGGATGCAATACCTGGAGGCCGTCTACCGCTGCAAGAATTTCACAAAGGCCAGTGAAATGCTGCACGTCTCCCAACCGGCGATTTCCAACGCCATCAACGCCCTGGAGGCCGAGCTGAAAGTCAAGCTCATGGTTCGGAACTCCAAGAACGTCACCTTCACCTGCGAGGGCGAGCAGATCATGGGACGGATCATGAAGATCCTGGACCTCTTCCGGGAGACAGAGACGGTGATCCGGGACCTGTCGGATTCCGCGGAGCAGCGGCTCCGGCTGGGCATCTCCTACGCCATGACGCGGCAGATCATTCCCGTGGTCTTCTCCAAATTCCTGGAGCTCCATCCCCAGGCCCAGATCAGCTGGGACGAGGGCTCCATGTACAAGCACATCGAGCTGATCCGCTCGGAGTCCCTGGACATCGCCTACAACGGCCTGCCGGCCGCCTCGGCGGCGGAGGGCCTGCGCATCATCCCCGTCAGTATCGCGGAGGTGTACGCCGTGGTCCACCCGGACCACCCGCTGGCCCAGATAGACCGGGTACCCCTGCAGGCGCTGTGCAGCGAGCCCCTGGTAATGATGGACCGGAAGTCCCGGGTCAGCGAACTGATGGATGAGGAGTTCGCCAAGCTCCGCCTGATGCCCAACATCGTGTTCAACTACGGGCAGATCGCCTGCATGGCCGACATGGTGAAGAACGGCCGGTACGTCGGCATCCTCAGCGTGGCAAACGGCGAGCAGGCCATCGGCTGCGAGGGACTGGTGCTGCGTCCCCTCTGGACGCCGGTGACCTTCGACGTGGGCTTCATCCTCAAGGAGGGCCGGTATCTGCCCAAGATCGGCCGGGAGCTGATCCGCTTCATCCTGGCTTCCACCGCCCAGCCGTCCGCCGGGAGCGGAGAACTCCTGGCGGGGTTGTCCCTGGATGGAAGCTCCGGCACCGGGGACTGCTCCGGCATGCAGTCCCCGCCGGAACGCCCCTCATAAGAAAACATTATTGCAACATAATTTTTTTGAATCCTGTTATTAAATAAACAAGATCGTTATTCTTTAGACATATTATTTTGGCGAGATTGCACAGCTTTTTCTCGGATTCTCTTCCCCAGCGGGGGAATCTCCGGTCCGGCGGATGCCAGGACCCTCCCCCTGTAAAAGCGGTGCCTCCCGCCCGCTTCGGAGGAACCTATGCCCCATCCCATCCAAGTGACGCTGGCGGCCAACGCCGGCGTGCTGCTCTCCCACCCCGCCGGAAACCTGCTGATTGACGGGCTCTTCCAGGCGGACCACGTCCCCTTCAGCAGCCTGCCCGCCGGCACCCTGCAGGCGCTGCTTCAGGGCCATCCGCCCTATGACCGGATCGACTACCTGCTGTTCACCCACGTCCACCCCGACCACTTCTCCCCGGAAGTGGTGCTGGCGTTCCTGGAGCACCGCCGGGTCCGGGGCGTCCTCCTGCCGCCGTCCCGCACGCCGCACACCCGGCTGCGGCAGGCCCTGGCCGACCGGGGGATTCCCTGCCTCACCGCCGGGTCCGCCCTCCCCGGCGACATCACCCTGGCGGACGGGCTCCGCATCCGCACCCTCCCCACCCGCCACCTGGACCAGAAGTTCCGGGACGTTCCCCACGTCGCCCTGCTGGTGACCCTGGACGGCAGGGACCTGCTCTTCACGGCGGACGCGGACTACACCACGGAGACGTTTCCGGACCTGCCGCCCCTGCGGGCGGTCTTCCTGAACCCGCTGTTCTTCCACGCCTACACCGGGGGGACGTTCTTTCGCGGGGACTTCCCCACCGACACGATCTGCGTCTATCACGTGCCCTTCCCCGGGGACGATACCTACCATGTCCGGGCGATGCTGGCCCGGGACCTGGCCCGGCACCCGCTGCCCGGCCGCACCGTACAGATCCTGGACCGTCCGAACCAGCAGGTTCTCCTGTGAGGGGGCGCGCAGCGGATTGAAAATCCCGTGCGTTCGGCGCATGAGAAAAGCCCTGAGACGGTTGCATCGTCTCAGGGCTTCTGATTGGAGGTGACACCCGGATTTGAAACCACAAATTTACTTACCGATTTGTGTCATCAAATCCCCAAATGTCCTGATTGCAACGGGTTCACGGTTTTCTATCTATTAAATCATCCCGTGTTATCCCGGCTAATCACGAGCCTTTAAGGCTAAAAATAAGGCTAAAAATTCGCCCCGCAGACATACCGTCGCCCCAGGCTTGGAGCATGATTCGGAGGGTTCCAGCAGTTGACAATCGGCTCCGTCTGGATTATACTGAACATAGAAGCGAGGGTGCTACCGGCAAACGGTTAGCCCCCTACCTGATTACAGAAGTAACCGCTGGCCGGGAAGCTAAGGCGGTTACTTCTTTTTATTGGCCTGGATGAACAGGGCAATAATGGCAACGATCAGA
>CAJFUA010000112.1 GCA_904420085.1 uncultured Eubacterium sp.
GTTGACAAGGAGGACGACGAATAGTGGATTACATGAAGGAAACAATCAATTCATTGCACCAAAAACTTGCTGACAAAGAGTTGACTGCCCAAGATTTAACACAACAAACTTTAGATGATATCAATGCTAAAGAAGACAAACTAAATGCCTTTATCACCGTTAACGATAAGGCTGTTGATGATGCTAAAAAGATTGACGAAAAAGGAATCAACGGACGTTTAAGTGGTATTCCAATCGCTATCAAGGATAATATCGTCACAAATGGCATCAAGACTACTGCTGCAAGTAAGATCTTGTACAACTTTATGCCAGTTTACAGTGCTACAGTTCTAGAAAAACTAGAAAATGCTGGTGCAATTGATATTGGTAAGACTAACCTTGATGAATTTGCTATGGGTTCATCTACTGAAACATCACACTTTGGAACAACTAAGAATCCTTGGGACTTTAGTCGTGTTCCTGGTGGTTCTTCAGGTGGTTCTGCTGCTGCTGTTGCAAGTGGTGACGTGGTAGCCGCTTTGGGTACAGATACTGGTGGTTCAATCAGACAACCTGCTGCCTTTAATGGAATCTTTGGTATCAAACCAACATACGGTCGTGTTTCTCGTTGGGGCGTTATTGCCTTTGCTTCAAGTCTTGACCAAGTTGGTGTAATGTCAAAACGTGTTGAAGATTCAGCTGAAGTTCTTTCTGTAATTGCTGGTCATGATGATCATGATTCAACTAGCTCAGAAAAAGAAGTTCCCGACTATCGCGCTAACTTGAACAAAGATATGACAGGCGTTAAGATTGCTGTTCCTAAAGAGTTCTATCATGAAGGAACACATCCAGATGTCTTGGACAATGTTAATAAAGCACTAGATGCTTACAAGAAGATGGGAGCTACTGTTGAAGAAGTTAGCTTGCCATCATTGAAGCATGCCGTTGAAGTTTATTACATTCTAGCTTCCAGTGAAGCTTCATCTAACCTTCAAAGATATGATGGTGTTAGATATGGTTACCGTGCTAAGGATGTTAAGAACATCAAAGACTTGTTTGTAAACTCAAGATCTGAAGGATTCGGTGATGAAGTAAAACGTCGTATCATGCTTGGTACTTTTGCTTTATCTGCTGGTGCTTACGATGCTTACTTCAAGAAAGCTGCACAAGTAAGAACTATCTTTATCAATGAAATGACAGATGTCTTAAAAGACTACGATTTAATTATGGGACCATCAACAACTACACCTGCTTTCAAGATTGGTGAAAAAGTTGACGATCCATTGGCAATGTACATGAATGATATTTTGACTATTCCTGCTAACTTGGCTGGATTGCCTGCTGCTTCAGTACCTGCAGGTTTAGCTGACGGTATGCCAGTTGGTCTACAAATTATTGGTAAGCCATTTGCTGAACAAGATGTCTTCAATGCAGCCTATGCTTTGCAAGAAGAAAATAAATTCTATGAACAAATACCAACTGCACTTAAGGGGGAAGACTAATGAATTTTGAAACAACTATCGGACTAGAAGTTCACGTTGAACTAAAGACTAAGTCCAAGATGTACAGTCCTTCACCAGTTGCTTATGGTGCTGAATCTAACGTTAATACCAATGTGATTGACTTTGGTTTTCCAGGAACATTACCAACTGTAAATAAAAATGGTTATCGTCTAGGTATTATGGTGGCTTTGGCTTTAAATGCTGAAATCGAACGCCATACACACTTTGACCGTAAGAACTACTTCTACCCAGATAATCCAAAGGCTTACCAAATTACTCAACAAGACAAGCCATTGGGTCATGATGGTTATGTTGAAATCGAAGTTGATGGACAAAAGAAGAAAATCGGTGTTGAAGAACTTCACGTCGAAGAAGATGCTGGTAAGAATACCCACGGTAACAACGGTTACTCATACGTTGATTTGAACCGTCAGGGTACTCCTTTAATTGAAATTGTTTCAAAGCCTGATATGCATTCTCCTGAAGAAGCTTATCAATATCTAGAAAACCTTCGTAAGATTATCCAGTTTACTGGTGCATCTGATGTTAAGATGGAAGAAGGTTCAATGCGTGTTGATACTAATATTTCAATTCGCCCAGTCGGCTCAGATACTTATGGTACAAAAGTCGAATTGAAGAACTTGAACTCATTCAACCACGTTAAGTTGGGTCTAGCTTATGAGGAAAAGCGTCAAGCTAATATCTTGAA
>CAJFUA010000113.1 GCA_904420085.1 uncultured Eubacterium sp.
GGAGAGTGCTTCCTTCACATGGAAGAAGTCAGGGGTTCGAATCCCTTATTGTCCACCATGACAAAAGAGATACCCAGGCGGGTATCTCTTTTGTTTCATTGCGCCGACAGTTGCGTTCGATTGTCTATTTAGAACACTGGTATATTACCAATTGCTTTGAAAAGAAGTTTTTGCTTGAAAAATAGCAATCTTATTGTTACAATATTATATATACTATTTTTTTCAAGGATTAAGTCATGTTTAAGAGTATCGAGTTATTTGCGGGTGCAGGCGGGTTAGCACTTGGATTAGAGCAAGCTGGTTTTGAGCATATCGGGCTTGTAGAAATTGATAAAAGTGCCGCTAATACTCTTATTTGTAATAGACCGCAATGGAAAGTGTTGTGTGAAGATATAGCTATTACCACTCAAGGAGATTTGGAAAAAGAATTTGGTATTAAAAAAGGTGAACTGGATTTATTGTCAGGTGGTGCACCGTGTCAGTCATTTAGTTATGCTGGAAAACGATTAGGGTTGCAAGACGTGCGCGGCACAATGTTTTATCATTACGCCACTTTTTTGGAAAAATTACAGCCGAAAATGTTTCTATTTGAAAATGTAAGAGGACTTTTAACACATGATAAAGGGAAAACGTATCAAACGATACTAAATATTTTTGAAGAACAAGGATATATAACTTTTCACAGTATTCTTAATGCGTGGGATTATGGCGTGCCGCAAAAACGTGAAAGATTGATAACAGTTGGTATACGCAACGACTTGGCAGGCAGGTGTTCTTTTAATTTTCCACAAAAACACGAATACCGTCCAATTATGCGTGATGTAAAACTTGATACTAACCCATCTAAGGATGAATGTGAAAGATATTCAGAATATAAAGAAAAAATTTTTGCGTTAGTTCCTGCCGGTGGTTATTGGCGAGATATAGACCCTGAAATTGCAAAAGATTATATGAAAACTTGTTGGTTTATGGGAGGTGGCCGTACGGGGATTTTACGCCGTATAGGATTAGACGAGCCATCATTGACGGTTTTAACAAATCCCGGTATGAAACAGACGGATAGATGTCATCCGATAGAAGTTCGACCGTTTTCATATCGTGAAAACGCACGTATACAAACTTTTCCCGATACTTGGGTATTTTGTGGCAAACTTTCGGAAAAATACAAACAAGTTGGAAATGCAGTTCCCGTGAATTTGGCAAAGGAAATAGGGCTTGAAATTAAAAAAACATTGGAGGAAATCAATAATGGATAACAATTATATTATTCCATTTATTAGTCAATCCGATTTTGAAAAGCATGTAGCTAAAACAATAGCAAGTTATAATGAAACCCTCAAGTCGGTTGACCTTTCCAAATTCAACAGCAATATTATTGACCCTATTAAACTGACTTTCGATAGGGCTCTATTCAAAAAGTCAATAGAAGAAATCATAGAACTGGAAATACATAGGCAAAGAGATAAATCAAATACAAATGCTATTGGATATTTCCATCAGTATATGTTTAAGTATATCTCAAATTGTGAAGTACCGCAGCATGGTTTTGATGTCATAGTAACGCAGAGTGATGGGACAAAAATATATGTTGAAATGAAAAATAAACATAATACAATGAACTCATCATCGAGCCAAAAAACATATATTGGAATGCAAAATCAAATTTTGAATCATCCTACTGATACGTGTTTCCTTGTTGAAACAATTGCAAAACGTTCGCAAAATATAGTTTGGCGTTGCTCGGTAAATAATAAGACTGTTGCATGTGAGAAAATCCGTCGGGTTTCTATGGATAAATTCTATGAACTTGTTACCGGTATGAGAAATGCGTTTTATCTTGTATGCAAACAACTGCCTGTAACTATTGAGAAGTTAATTAAAAACGATGTCGTTGATACTGTCGAACAAGATACGGTCATTGATGAATTAAAGGCAAAGAATCCCGATTTGCTGAAAGCAATTTATTTGCTTGCTTTTGAAACTTATAATGGGTTTGAAAATTTATGACATTAGATAATTTTCATCGTACAATAGGGCAAACAATTATGTATTGTCAAGTAATAGAGCACGATGTCAAGTACATATATGCAGCAATGCACGTCGGCGATTTTTATGAAAATTTAGAAAGAATCGAAAAATGGTCGCTTGGTCAAACCGTTCAAAAACTGAAAGAACTGGATTTTAGCGGTAAAAATCCGTATATATCTGCAAGCGATTATAATTTTCTAAAACAAATGACGGAAAAACGCAATCACTGGTGTCATCAAACATATCAAAATTTTTTATATAATAAGCATTTTTTGCAAAGCAAAGAGTATGCGGACGAGTGCCGAAAGTTAAAACGTGACAATGAACGATTATCAAACGTCTGCGACGCATTAGAAAAAGTACGCATACAAGCAATAAAAGATTTTGGGCGAAATTAAAATTCGTTTTAGATTATGCCTTCTCCACCATGAAACCCCGTCTGTCGGACGGGGTTTTTGTTTTGGCGGAATGAAAAGTCGGTATTGACAATACAGTTGTTTTGCATGATAATTTAAAAAAACGCGGAGGTGAAGAATATGAAAAAAATAGTTACGGCAATCATATGTTTGGTACTCTCACTGTTTGTTTTCGCCGGCTGCGGCAACAGCACTGAACTGACTATTTCGATAGGCGACGGTCAAAAGGAAAACGACGCCGTATCTGTTCTTTTGAAATATAACGACACGTGGAAAAGCGGTGAGAAAATATTTACCGTGAATTACGGCC
>CAJFUA010000114.1 GCA_904420085.1 uncultured Eubacterium sp.
AGCGCGGCAGAGACAGCGCAGGGGACGGCAGACGGCGCGGTCAGCGCCGCCAGCGCGGCCCAGTCCGCCGCCGACGCGGCCCAACAGACAGCCAATGGCGCCCAAAGCGCCGCCAGCGCCGCTCAGAGCGCGGCAGATGCGGCCCAGTCCGCGGCCACGGGAGCGCAAAGCACCGCCGATGCGGCCCAGCAGGTGGCAAGCAACGCGCAGGGCACGGCAAACGCCGCGCAGACTGCGGCAAATACAGCCCAAAGTACCGCCAGCGCGGCCCAGTCCGCGGCGGACGCGAATGCGGAGGCCATCACGGGCCTGACCGGGCGCGTGACCCTCGCCGAGACGGCCATCGAACAGACGCAGCAGGCGATCTCTCTGCGGGCGACCAAAGAGGAAGTGGAAGACAGCATCGAGGCGGTGTCCGGCAGCGTGGACGCGGTCAGTCAGGCGGTGGAGGAAC
Organism: uncultured Eubacterium sp.; assembly: GCA_904420085.1. Taxonomy (GTDB): domain Bacteria; phylum Bacillota; class Clostridia; order Lachnospirales; family Lachnospiraceae; genus Eubacterium_G. The sequence continues at coordinate 455 of CAJFUA010000114.1, forward strand.
TGGGGGAGTTGGTGGTCTCGCCGGAGGAACTCGTCTCCCGCGTGACCAACTCCACGCCCTTTCAGACCCTGCAGAGCGAGGTCAGCCAGACCGCCAGCGGCCTGACCTTCACCCAGTCCGCCGTCTCGGACATCGAGGGGCGGGTGGAGAGCCTCGAATCGGGCGTACACATCGGCGCGGACGGCATCGACATCTACAAAAGCAACAGCGCCTACCGCATGCACATCGACAATGTCGGCTGGGCGATCACCGGCGACGGACAGGAGACCATCGCCGCCCGCGAGAGCAAGATGTTCGCGCCCCGCGTGCAGGTCAACGACGCCCTCATCATGGGGCGCACCGCGTGGAAGGTCGGCAGCGACGGCTTCTCCCGCTGGCTGAAATACTGAGGAGGGCATATGCAGCACACCATACAGCTTGAGGCAGTGGCCACCGCCCGCCTGCTGGGCAGTTCGTGGCTGGCCACCGGCCCGCAGAACACCAACACCACCGTATCCGGCATCAACGCCGGCGAGACGGCGGTCAACCGCGCCTTCATCCGCTTTGGCGATTTTGAGATACCCTCCTACGCCAACATCGTCTCGGCGACGCTGCAGGTGTACGTCTCGGCGCGTTCCTCGTCCAGCGGCTACACGCACTACATCTTCCCCATCACCGACAACGGCAATTTGTGGACGCCGCAGAGCCGCAACGGGGCCACGTGGTCCACCGCAGCGCGCGGCACCATCTACCTTTCCCGCGACGAGCGCTGGGTCTCGACCAGCATCGTGGACATCGCCAACGCATGGAAGAACGGCACGGCGGACCCGGAGCGCGGCATCTGCATCTTTTCCGAGGTGGACGGCTCGTGGAAGCAGTTCGACGGCGCGCTGAGGGCGAACAAGCCGAGACTGACCATCGTCTATGACGTGCCGGCGAGCGTGCCGGTGCCGGACAAGGGCAGTGTGGCGCTGGGCGGGAGTTTGACCACTGACCTCATCGCCAACGAGGCGGGCGCTTCGCACGTCATCGCCTACAAGATCGGCGAAACGACGCTCGCGAGCTACAATATCGGCACGGCGACGTCGCACACCTATACCATTCCCACCTCTGCCGGGGCGAACTTCCCAAATGCCCTGACGGCGGCGCTGACGGTGGAGGTGACGACCACGGTAGATGGCGAATCGCGCGGCAGCGTGACGCATGAAGTGACCTTGACCCTGCCGGAAGACGCCGCGCCCACGGCCAGCTGTTCCATCGCGCGGACGTGGGCGGAGGGCGTGAGCAGCGCGGTGCAGTTGGGTGCTTTCGTGCAGAGCAGGAGCGGCGCGACGTTCGACCTTACCGGCACGGGCAAGTACGGGGCCAGTGTGGCCTCCTTCCGCCTTGTCTTCGACGGCAAGACCTATACCCGCGAGGGGAATGGCAGCATCCCGCACCCCCAGATATTGGGCAGCGGCGCAATGACCTATACCTATGTGGTCACCGACAGCCGAGGACTTTCGCGGGAATATTCGGGGTCCATCTCCGTGCTGACATGGACAGAGCCGAAGATCGTCCAGTTTGCCATCGCGCGCGTGCGTGCGGACGGCACGGAGGCCGTGGACGGCACCTGCGCCCTTGCCAGCGTGCAGGGCAGCGTCGCCAGCCTGATGGTCGATGGCGCGGAGAAAAACAGCCTGC
>CAJFUA010000115.1 GCA_904420085.1 uncultured Eubacterium sp.
CTCGCGTGAAACTTCTCGGCTCAATTCTGTTGCGGATCGATTTTTATGAGTGCCGGTCTAAAAGTATAAAAACATCGAACTCATCTCCTATATTGACTGGAAACAAAATTTTTATGATGAAGTGCTTTCCGGCAAACGGCCCTATGTGAGCAATCTAATCCGGGTGGAAGAATGACGTCAGGCGCAGGCTTTCCGCCTGGCCGCCTCTTTCACCTCCACCACCCCGTTGGCTCCATCGATATCCCGGATGATCTCACCCACCGCCGGAACAGTGATGTGACCGGCCAGGGGATTTTTAATACTGACGACCGGCGAAGTGATGACTGCTTCCACTTCGGAACGTTCAAAGGCCAGATCGCAGTCTGTCATCTCACAGTTAATGAGTCGGAGCCCTTTACAGTAACACAGGGGCTGGGTGCCGATGATCTTACAGTTCTCAAAGGTGACATCTTCACAGTACCAGGCCAGATATTCCCCTTTGATCACACTATTTTTCACCGTCACGTTCTTAGCATGCCAGAAAGCGTCTTTTGTGTCAAACCGGCAGTTCTCAAAAACAGCATTCTCAATATACTGGAAAGAATACTTTCCTTTCATCCGCACATCTTTAAAGTGCAGATCCGACGAACGCATCATAAAATATTCGCTTTCCGCGTCGCAGTCTGTCATCTCCATGTGGCGGATGGACCAGCCAAATTCGGGTGAAAGGATATGGCAGCCGGTCATCTTCACATCGCTGCATTCCCGCAGCGCTTTGATACCGTGGAGATTCGTATCCGTGATCTTAATATGATCCGAATACCACAGGGCAGCTCGACAGTTCTCTGTCATTTCTGCCCCCTCTATGGTCAGTCCATGATCATGCCAGAATGGATAACGAAGATTGAAAAAGCAGTTTTCCACCTCCACATTCCCACATTCTTTAAACGCGCTCTCCCCATCCGCCGGTCCGTCAAACCGGCAGTTTTTTACCTGTATATCCTGGCTCCCGTATAGAGCCCGTTCCGCATCAAACGTCTGATCCTGAATGATCCTCATATATAAAACCTCCATTCAAAAATCCGTTCCCGCCGTTTCATGGCTTGTCAAGCAAAGCGGCGGCCAAAAGGAATCCCGGCCGCCGCAGTTGCCTGTTCCGGATGTCTTGTTCTATATATTATAGAATACTACTCATTCCGGATCCTGGCTAATACTTGTTTTAAATACTTTGAAATACTCTACAGGCATGTCCCATTGGTTTCGATCACTTGTTTATACCAGTAGAAACTGTCTTTTTTAAATCGCTGAAGGCTTCCTCCCTCTTCCTCATCCCGGTCCACATATACCAGGCCGTAACGTTTCTGATAACCGTTGAGCCAGCTTAACAGATCCGTGAAAGACCAGGTGCAGTAGGCGATAACCTTGCAGCCTTCCCCAATAGCTTCCCGCAGTGCTTTCAGATGCTCTTTCAGATATTCGATCCGATATTCATCATGGATTTGATCATCCTCTGTCTTTACATCAAAGGCACCAAGGCCGTTTTCGGAGATGATGATGGGCAGGGCATAGCGGCTGGTGATCTCCCGACAGCAAAACCACAGTCCGGATGGATCGATGCTCCAATCCCAGTCGGTTGTCAGAAGATAGGGGTTGGCGGGATTTCTGTAAATCCCCGGTATACCCACTTCCTGGCCCGATCCCTTTTCACCGGTTGTATTTATCCTTCCGTGGAAAGTTACACCGTCCGGCGGATTATAGGCACAGACACAACTTTTATAATAATTCACGCCCATAAAGGAAATCTGTGCCGCCGCCTTTTTCAGTATTTCCTCATCCCCTTCAGCCATTTTGGGCTCGATTCCCTTTTGCTTCAGATAATTCATGGCTGCCACAGGATAACGTCCGTAAGCATACACATCCATCCACCAGTAGTTCTGCAGATCGTCATAGTTAGCCTTTGCCATGGCGTTTTCCGGCCGACAGTCCATGGAATAGGAAGGCGTATAAGCAAAACTTGCCCCGATCATTCCTGTTCCGCCCATCTGCCGGTATGCCAACACCGTTTTCGCATGTGCCATAAAGGCATGATGATTGACCTGATAAAAGGTTTTCCAGGCATCGAACTTTCCCGGAGGATGCTGCGCAGTCAGCCATCCCAGGGTGGTAAAAATATTCTGTTCATTCAATGTGATCCAGTATTTAACTTTATCACCGAAATAAGTAAACAGAGTTTTAGCGTAACGGACAAAATCATCAACGATTTTCGGGCTTTCCCAACCTTGATAGGCATCCACTAAAGCCTGGGGCAGATCCCAGTGGAATATGGTCACCATGGGTTCTATGCCATATTTCAGGCATTCATCGATCACATTCTGATAAAAGGCTATGCCTTCTTTATTAACTTCGCCTACACCCTTCGGGAAAATCCGGGCCCAGCAGATGGAGAACCGATAAGTTTTTAATCCCAACTCTGCCATTAAAGCAATGTCTTCTTTATATCTGTGATAGTGATCTGCCGCCACATCACCTGTGGTTCCTTTATAGGTTTTGCCCGGAATACGCACAAAAGCATCCCAATTTGTCATGCCCTTGCCGCCTTCTTTCCAACCGCCTTCGATCTGATACGCCGCTGAAGCGCTTCCCCAAAGAAAATCCTTCGGGAAGTCTGCCCTACACATCTGTTCCATATTTTCACTCCATTTCTTTTATTCTTAACGGATCACAATGATCTCATCCAGTTCTTTCACAGGGCCATCCGCACAGGCGGAGACATCTGCGAAAGCATCTGTATTGGAGACGATCACCGGCGTCGTAATATCATATCCCTCTTCTGTGATCGCGTCTTTATCAAATTTCAAGATCACGTCCCCCCGTTTTACCTGCTCTCCGGAAGTTTTCTGGGGATAAAAATACTTCCCTCCCAGATTTACCGTATCCATGCCAACATGGATCAGCAGTTCCACACCGTTTTCACCGGTCATGCCAACCGCATGGCCTGTTTCAAACATAACATCGATCTTTCCGTCAAAGGGTGCGACCAGTTCGCCCTTTTCCGGGATCACTGCCGTGCCTTTCCCAAGAATACCCTGGGAAAAAGTGGCGTCTTTAACCTGTTCCAACGGTATACATGTGCCTGCTGCCGGGCTGGCAATATGGATTTCCTGGCCTTCCGGAAGAGGCTTAATCTCTGGAGCGCTCTCTTCCACAACCTCATCTTCTTCATCGTCCTCGTCCACGATATCTTCAAATCCGATGATCATCGTCGCTATGAATGCGACAACGATGGTGATCAGGATCGTAAGAGCAGCGATCAAAAGACTGACTGCCCGGTCTTCTTCCACATACTGCACAATGGTCACAATTGCCGGAGTGGCGATCCCAAAACATTTCATCTGGAAAAATCCGCCAAACAGGCCACCCACAGCCGCACCGATGCAAGCGCCGAGCATGGGGCGTCTGAGTCTGAGGGTAACACCGTAGAGGGCCGGCTCTGTAATACCGGCAAACAGAGCAGAAAAGGCGGAAGAGCCGGCCACCTGTTTAAAATCCTTATTTTTGCTCCGGATGGATACGGCAAGGGATGCAGCGCCCTGGGCCATATTGGAACACAGCTCGCCGATACAGATAAAGTTTTCATACCCCACTGTTGCGATCATACCCAGTTTGATCGGGGTAAAGGCATGGTGCATACCGGCCATGACAACAAAAGGATATACACCGGCCACAATACCGATGGCAAAAAAGCCGAGTTTATCATGAATCGAATAAACCACGTCGGACAGTACATTGCCGCAGATCGCTCCCAGCGGTCCCAATACGATCAGGGCAATGGGCGCTTCGATCAGTACGACCAGCATTGGCTTCAGGAAGTTCTTTGTGACCACAGGCGTGATCTTGTCCACAAGCTTTTCAACGTACTGCAAAGACCATACTGCCAGGATGATGGGTATGACCGAATAAGAATAGGAAGCATAGGTTACCGGGATAAAGCCAAGGAACCTGACCACAGTTCCCGCTTCCTGCGCGCTGCTCATAAGCGATATGAAATTGGGATGCAGCATGATCAGCGCGATGCTGGCCGCATAATACATATTTGTACCGAATTTTTTCGATGCGGAAATCGCGATCAGCACAGGCATAAAGAAGAAGGCGCCGTCGCCCATGACACTGAGCAGACTGTATGTATAACCTTCTGTGTCCAAAATGCCGATCATGGGCAGCAATGTGAGCAGAACTTTGATCATAGCTGCGCCGATGATCGCCGGAATGACCGGGGCCATGATGCCTGAAATAGTGTCCATAAGCATCGAAGGTATGCTCTTTTTCTCCTTTGTCTTAGGCGCCGCTTTGACCGTTTCATTTGAGAAATGGCCAAGCTTGTTCAGTTCCTCAAAAACATAGGCCACATCATTGCCGATGATGATCTGATACTGTCCGGCTTTTCGCATAACGCCCATGACACCCTTTGTCCTCTTGACCGCTTCATCATCTACGATCGATTCATCTTTCAAAGTAAATCTCAGTCTTGTCATACAGTGGACCAGACTGACCACATTTTCTTTCCCGCCGACTCTCTGCAGGATTTTCTTCGCAACACTTTCGTAATCCATAATCCTCACCTCTTAATTTTATGACGTTCCGGAAATCTCCGAGAACAAAAAGACCCGGCTGCAAAGACCGCATCTTCCCGGGGTATGCGGTCTGGGCAGTCAGGTCTTGCTTAACTGAATAATAACAAACCTGGGACAAACCTTACTGTTCGTCCAATATTCTTTTTATATGGATCAGCAGATACAGTTCTTCATCAATTCCCAACTTGTATCCGTACTGCTTTCTGATAAAGGCGCTCACCTTCTGGACTCCGGTATAAGCTTTCCTATTCTGGGCCACCATCACCTGATAGATTTCACCCATACTGTCTTCATAGACTTCTCCATCCATGATCCGGGCAGAAAAGAATTTCAGATGGGTCAAAAACCGCTGATAGGATACCGAGTCCTCATTGAAATCTATTTTAAAATGTATTTTGACTATTTTGATGATCGCCTGGATCAATTCGGTGATCTTTTGCACATCTGATACATTGTTGGTCTCAAACTCTGAGGATATTATATGCATGGCAATAAAGGCGGCTTCATCATCTCCCAGATCGATGCCTGTCATTTGCTGGATCCACCCGATGGCCATACATCCCAATTCATATTCCCTGGAATAAAATTTCCGGATCTCGCTGCGCATGATGTTCTTCAGGGCAATCCCCTGCTGATAACGTTCCACTGCCGAATTGATATGGTCAGTTAAAGTCACATAAAGGGCATCCCGCACCTTCAATCCCGCTTCTCTGGAAGCCGTCACAACCCTCCCGGCAATTTCCAGATATTTCTCAGATATCTCCCGCACCACTGCCTGCAGCCGATAATTGTCTTCTTCGCTTTTCAGACAATATATTTTTTCCACCAGGGATTTATCCAGTTCATCGCCCCTTTTCTTTTTAAAGCCCACGCCGGCGCCGGTCATAATGATCTCTTGGCCTTTTTTATCCAGTACGACCACTGCATTTGTGTTCAGAACTCTGACAATCTTCATCCGTTTCCGCCCCCTCGGTAAGCGATAAAGCCGCATTCCCCGAAAACAAAAATACTGCTTATAATACTTTCCTCAACAGTATTATAAACAGTCTTGCTTACCCTTACGTAATAACAAACTTCCTTTACATACCTATACTAGCAGTTCCTTTGGCATTTGTCCAGCAGAAAATGTTTTTTCATCAATATGGATATTTCACCTGCCTGTTTTTATACAAAATATCCAAAATCTATCCTTATAACAGCTGCTTTCCTATACTGTAGAGGCCGGAAGAAAAATCTTCCGACCCCGTAAAGATCATCTCAGCCTGTATACGTCTATCCTGTATCGGTCACATCTCGATCAGTTCATATTCCCGCGAACCGGCGCCCAATTCCTGGGCCGCTTCGATGGTGTGGATACCGTTCCGGCTGTTGACCCGTTCCATAAAGTGTTCCTTTCCCGGATCATCCGAATGGATGACCAGATCCATACATGCCTGGTCAATGGCCACCGGATCCAAAGAAGCCAGGATTCCGATATCTTTCATACAGGGATCCTCCGCCACAGCGCAGCAGTCACAGTCCACAGAAAGATTTTTCATCACATTGATATAGGCGATCCTGCCCTTAAAATGTTCCGCCACACTGTAGGCCGCGTCTGCCATGGCCTCAGGGAATTCCACGCTGCTGGCATGTTTCTGCCATGTCTCATAGCGGTCGTCCGTCTTTCCCGCGGAATGGATCAATGCCTTGCCCGCCCTGGAAGCGCAGCCGATGGCCAGCTGTTTGAGAGCGCCGCCGTAGCCGCCCATGGGATGACCTTTGAAATGGGCCAGGACCAGCATGGAATCATAATTCATGATATGCTTGCCCAGATGATTTTCTTTTAAGATCTTGCCATTGGGGATGGGCCAGATCACATCTGGTCCTTCCGCGTCCATCAGATCCACATCAAAATATTTGGTCCATCCATGTTCCTCAAGCAGTTTCCAATGGGAATCGGTATTGTCCCGTACGCCTCCGGTGGCGTCTCCGTAAGCCGTATTGCACTCCACGATGGTGCCGTTGACAGCTTCCACCATGGGCCGCCAGAATTCCGGATGAAGGAAATTCTGGTTGCCCTTTTCACCGGAATGGACCTTCACTGCCACTTTCCCCGGGAGCTCAACTCCCAGCGCCTGATACAGTTCCACCACCTTTTCCGGTGTCAGTTCTTTTGTAAAATAAACTTTTGATTTCATGATCATTCCTCCCGTTCTTCTCATTCTCTGAAGTCCATATAAAAGGCCAAAGCCTGTTCTCCTGCCGTCATGCGCCAAAATATTCCCGGATAACTTCCATCCGGTCCGACTGGCTTACATGGAAGGGACAGCGGTCATCGCAGTAGCCGCATCGGATACAGTCTCCCGCTTTCTTTTCCAGGTGGGCATAATGGTCTTTTGCCAGTTCGTCTCCGGCCAGAGCCAGATCGTAATATTTGTTGATCAGGCCCACATCCAAGCCCGCCGGACATGGCTGGCAGTGATTGCAGTATACGCAGCTGCCTTTGGCTTCCCTAGGCGCAAACGTTCCCAAGATCGAATAATCCTTCTCTTCCGGCGCCGCATTGACAAACCCCAATATCCGTTTCAGATCTTTGCGATCGCGGATGCCCGGAAGAACCGTGAGTACGCCGGGTTTATCCAGAGCGTACTGGATGCACTGATATTCGGTCAGCGCCCTTCCAAAGGGAGAAGTGCGGGCATTTAAAAGCTGTCCGCCGGAGAAGGCTTTCATGACCGAAATCCCCACGCCCTGGGCCTGGCAGCGGCGGTACAGGTTCTGCCGTTCATCCACACTTCCGATGGCATAGTCCCCTTCCTGCTGATAATCATAAGCCGGATTGATGCTGAACATGAGCATATCCAAAAGCCCCGTATCCAGCGCCCTTTCCGCCACGGAGGGGGTATGGGACGACATACCGATATGCCGTACTACGCCTTCCTGTTTCAGTTTCAGGATATGATCCAGTATACCGCCTTTTAATACTTTTTCCAGATCCGCTTCTTCATCGATGCAATGGAGAAAACCAAAGTCGATGTAATCCGTCTTTAAAGCGGAAAGCTGCCAATCCACGGAACGCTTGATCGTATCCAGATCCGTAGTCCAACCGTACTTGCCGGTCTGATAATCCGCGCCGAAATGGATCTGAAAACGGACTTTCTTACGTTCTCCGGCCAAAGCTCTTCCAAAAGCTTCAAACGGCGGCGCATCCGCAGACGCCATGTCAAAATAATTGATACCGTTTTCAAGTGCCATCGTCATCGTGGCTTCAATCTCCTTTTCCCCGGCCATACCGATGGAACTGGTACCCAGTCCCAGTACACTGATGGGTTCGCCGCCATGGGGCAGTTTTCGATATTCCATAGTTCAGACTCCTCCTCACTCCCACATCTTTTCGCCCGGACTGTCCGATCACTGGATCCGGTATCCTTCTGCCACCAGCCGGTCCACCGCCCGGTCCAGGGCTGTCAGATTCCCGTAAGTCTGTTTCCGGTAACCAACCTGGGAATGAAAAGATACGATTTTATCTCCTTTTCCGATCCAAAGATCCGTTTTATTTCTTTTAGAGTCCATATCCTTTTCCTGCATAACATCATCCCCCTGTCCAAAGACCCAAAAGTAAACCCTGTCTCTTCTGTATATCATTTTAACCTGTATTTTTCCCCGCATCAAATACCTGGTTTGAATGCAGATCAATGCCTTGGAAGTATTATGTCCGTCAGATCATGTCCTTTACCCGGGCAATGTCTTCATCCGTGCGGTTCCCGTAAATATGGATGTTCTCAAGGGCAGTCTCGATCTGTTCAAATTCTTCCCTTTTCAGTTTCACATCTGTGGCGCCAAAATTCTCCCGCAGACGTTCTTCCTTTCTCATACCTGGGATGGGCACGAGAAAATCCCATTTGCAGAGCATCCAGGCCAGGGAAATCTGAGCCGGTGTGGCGTCTTTTTCAGCCGCAAACCGATCGAGCAGATCCAGCAAAGGCTGGTTCGCTTCCATATTCTCCCTTGAAAACCGGGTGATGACCCGCCGTACATCATCCCCGGTATATTTATCTTTACTTGTATACTTGCCGCTTAAAAATCCGGCGCCAAGGGGTGAAAAAGGCACAAAGCCGACGCCCAGCGTTTTGCAAGTGGGGAGCACATCTTTTTCAAACATCCTCTCCATCATGGAATATTCGCTTTGGATCGCTGTGATGGGAGTGACCGCATGGACCCGGCGCACTTCTTCTTCCGTTGCCTGGGACTGGCCCCAGCCCCGGATCTTGCCTTCGTCGATCAGTTTTCCCATCACACCGGCCACTTCTTCCACCGGAATATTTTTGTTGACCCGGTGCTGGTAGTACAGATTTTTTCTTTTTAGCATTCCGTCTGGTCATTTCCCAATCGTTCCGGCAATGTCCCCGGATCCATCGTTTCAAAGCTATACGTTCCATTCAACAAAATAAGCATACCGGATACCTTCCTCCGATATGCTTAAATTATAAATGGACATGATTCTCAAGTCTAATACCTGTTTTTTCACGTCATCTTATGCCTGTGGGGCATAGAATGGCGTCTCGTACACCCTTCAGCTGTACTTTGGCGTATTCGATAAATTTGGATGCCGCCGGGCTGAAGGGCTGCTTCCTCTTCCAGCTGGGCAAGCTGACGGCTGAGGGTGGGCTGGGTAATGTGCAATACATTGGCCGCCCGGGTAATACTCTCTTCCTGTACAACTGTTAAAAAATAATGCAACACCCGTATTTCCATAGAATATGCCCCCTTATCCACTGCCTTTTGTTTTCTCCTCATCGGGGCAGATCCAACCCCGGAGACTGCAATCGACCATAATGGCTACGATCCAATTCCCTACGCATCCCTTCCAGATAGAGATTATACTCGGATCTCTGCACCACTTCCCGTATGGGCCTGGCCTGGGCAGCAATTTCCTCCTTCAGCCTGGCGGTCATCTGCTTCATGGTAGCTTGACTCTGTAGGAAACCGACGTTGATAGCCTCACAACAATCGAATACGGCACTTCGAAGGTCGTTCAGACGCTGATTCGCCGTATGCAGCTCGCTGACCATGCGGGACATCTTGACGCTGATCTCGTCCATCCGATTCTCCATGGATACCTGTTTAATCTTTACAGCATGGCCATGGCAACAGTCCCGGCCGTCAACAGGACAAGTCCAGCCATGCCCCGCTTGCTCAGTTTTTCTCCGAATACAAAATAGGAAAAAACAACCGTGACCAGTACGCTCAGCTTGTCCACCGGCGCCACCACGCTGGCCGGTCCTTCCTGAAGAGCCCGGTAATAACATAGCCAGGAGGTTCCGGTGGCTATACCGGACAGACCGATCCACCCCAGTTCCCTCTTCCGGATATGGCGCACTTCCCCTTGCTTTCCAGACACAAAAACCATGACCCAGGCCATGATCAGGACAACAATGGTCCGGATGGCCGTTCCCAGGTTGGAATCCACGCCGGATATGCCGATCTTACCCAGTATGGCGGTCAGACTGGCAAAAAAAGCAGAGCCAACGGCATAAATCAGCCAATTTCCTCCGTTGGATCTTGTCTGCTGCACGTCTTTTTTCTCGATCATCAGAAAAATGCCTGCCGCGATGGCCAGCGTGGCCGCTGCTTTTTCCAGACTGAGCCCTTCCTGCAGAAAGATGAGAGCCAGGAGGATGGTCAGCACTGTGCTGGACTTATCCACCGGCACCACTTTATTTATGTCACCCAACTGGAGAGCCCGAAAATAACAAAGCCACGAGGCCCCAGTGGCTGCTCCGGAAAGGATCAGAAACAAAAGGGAACGGTCGTCTATGGACGCCATCTGACCGGCCGATCCTTCGATACCCACAATGATCCAGGAAAATACCAATATGACCACGGTACGCAACGCAGTGGCCACCGTGGAATCCGTTTCCCGTATGCCGCATTTTGCAAATATGGATGTCAGCCCTGCAAAAAACGCGGAACCCACCGCGTATATCAACCACATATCCTGTCCTTCTTTCCTTCCAGGTTCTTCTGCCGGTCATACCGCCATCCCTATCCTCGCATATCAATCATTTTCATGCGTTCAGCCGGTATCCGGCGCCCCACACGGTCTCGATGATCTTCGGATCCCGCGGATCTTCTTCGATCTTTTCCCGCAGCCGGCCGATATGGACAGACACGGTGGCCGCATCGGATATATAATCGTATCCCCATATCTTTTCAAACAATTCCTCCTTTGAAAAGACAATATTGGGATTCTCTGCCAAAAAGCGCAGAAGTTCGAACTCTCTGTTGGGCAGTCTAAGCTCCTTGCCCTTTTTCCACACTTTCCATGTTTTAGGTTCAAGTACCACATCCTGTACGTGTATCCGTTCCTTGCTTTCTATGACGCCTTCACTTTTTCCGGCTGTCAGCCGGGCGTAACGTTTCAGATGGGAACGTACCCTTGCCACCAAAAGGGAGGGATCAAAAGGCTTCGTGATATAGTCGTCCGCTCCCAATCCCAGGCCCCGGATGGCATCCACAGACTCTGTCCGGGCAGTGACCATCAGGATCGGGATGTCGATCTCGTCCCGGATCTGCCGACAGATATCATATCCGCTGCAGCCAGGCAGCATCACGTCCAGCAACACCAGATCATAGGCGTGGCTGCGCAGCTCTGAAACAACCCCCGCGCCATCGGCCAGCCAGACTGTCTCATAACCGTTTATCTCCAGATAATCCTGTTCAAGCAAGGCGATCTTTTCATCATCTTCCACGATCAATATTTTCTCCATCCTCAATCCTCCCTGGGAAAAGCAAGCCGTATCTTCAAGCCTCCGTCATTTTCCGCTGTCGCTTCCCCGTGATGACATCTCATGATATATTGTACCACATAAAGGCCCACACCGCTGCCTTTTTCCTGTCGAGATTCATCACAACGGTAAAACCGCTCGAATATCCTCGGAAGTTTTTCCTCCGGCACACCTTTTCCGTTGTCCTTCCATTCCATCCAGATCCGGTCGTCGGATGCGTACACGGATAGATCGATCTGCACCGGACGGATCCCCGCATATTTTATACTGTTCTCCAGCAGATTATCCAAAATACGCTGTATCTGATCCACGTCCACGGCAATTTCCGGGAGCAGCCTGTCTGGCTTGTGAAAAATGATCTTTACCTGGGCCGGATCTGCCGCCGCTTCCTTTTTGGACGCATAGGCAGCCGCATATTCAGCCAAGTCTGCCCGTACCATGTGCAGCGGCATCTGTCCGCTTTCCAACCGGGAAAAATCAAATAATTTCTGAAGTAGGACATTCATCTCCTCTGTGGATTCATATGCGGTCTGCAGATACCTTTCCCGCTTTTCCGGCGTATTGGCCACCCCGTCCATCACACCTTTAATGTACCCCTGGATCGAGGTCAGTGGTGTGCGCAGATCGTGGGAAATGCCCGTCACCATGTCGATCCGCGCTCTTTCCGTCCGGGCTCGTGCTTCCCGGTCTTTCAGTATGGTATACTGCATGGCATTAAACGCCTGACACACATGTTCAAACTCTTCTTCCCCTTTATAGCAGATCGCCTCCGTCAGATTGCCGCTTTGGATACGTTCTGCACCGGCGGTCAATGCTTCCATGGGCTCCATGATCATCCGGTTCATCTTCCGGGTGAAGTAAGATGCCAGAAACAAAAGGACCACGATCGCTGTCATCCCGATCAACAGGACCGCCAGAAAAAAGATACTGAAAAATCTTTGCAAAATGGAGGTCAGCCCGATCTTTTCCGGAAAATATGCGGCCATTATATAGACCTCTTCCTCCGGAACGTACTTGGTCACCACTGTGGCCCGCAGGTAGGAAAAGATCGCCGTATCTGTAGACTGCTGCCCGCCTGCTTCTGTCATCTCTGCCAGATCTTCCATATCATCGCTGCTGTCCCCATATAGGATCTTCCCTTTGGAAACAACAGCCAACTCATATCCCCATTCGCCCACACTCTTCCGCAGCGTTTCCGCTTCTTCCGGCACGCCCTCCCGCAGCAATCCGGCTACCGTCTCCACATGATCCTCCAGCCGGATCTGACTCATGGAACGCAGTTGCCTCTCAAAAGTCTCTTCAAATATGACCAATACCGCCAGGATGATCACCATAAGGGCGATCAGGGCAGAAAAAAGGATCGTCATATTGGAACGAAACATCCGCTTTTTTAAAGACATATTTTCTCCCCTTTTCATTTTCCTGTCTTTCATCATATCTTAAATGACAACCATTTTCCAGACCTGCCGTCAAAAACATCAGGATAAACGTACACCTCTTCTTTGTTTCAATCGTCCCATCCGCTGCTTGCGTATCTGTTCCAACATCCAAACGGTCATAAGTGAAAGGCACAGCCCGGTCACGATATACACCGCCATGCCCGCTGAAACCGGGACTATTTCCAACAGAACCGGGAACAGCGCCAGCGCCAGTAATGTACCGCCGATCATGGTCACGCATATGAACAGCCGCAGTCTGTTAAAGGGTATGCAGCTTTTGATCACAGCCGCCATGGAAATACCGATGAGAAGGATATACATAACCGTCTGGCTTTCCGCCGGCGGCAGCGGATGGATCAAACTAAAAAACATGATCATGAAAGAAACCGCCAGCCCAAAGGGCGCCGCATGGGAAAGGGCCGTGGGCAAAAATTTCCCATGTATGCGGGACGTATCCGCTTCCAGGATGGTGAGAAAGGAAGGGTACGCCTCGATACAGGCATCGATCAACGTGATCTGTATCGGTATAAACGGAAACGGCTGGTTGGTCAGCAGACAGAACAGGGAAACCAGTATGGAGTAAATGGTCTTGATGAAAAATACCTGGGCTATACGGGTCACATTGTGGATCACCCGACGGCCTTCCATGACCACCTGGGGCAGATTGGTGAAATCCGAATCCATCAGTACCACCTGGGAAATCTGCCGGCTGGCATCGCTTCCATCCGCCATGGCGATGGAACAGTCCGCCTCCCGAAGCGCCAGAAGATCGTTTACACCGTCCCCGGTCATGGCCACCTGATGGCCCTGACGTTTTAACGCTTTCACCAGTTCCTGTTTCTGTTTTGGGGTCACCCGGGCAAACACCGCATAATCTCGGCACAAGCTGTCATAATCCGGATCCGCATCAAGTGCAGACATGTCCACCGCATCCATCCACCGTTCCAACCCGGCCCGTCTGGCTGTCATGGAAACGGTTTTCACATGGTCGCCGGAGATCACCTTCACGTCCACCCCTTCATTTTTGAAAAATCCCAAGGTTTCCGCCGCATTTTTCCGTATATGATCCTCCAGCACAACGCCATACAAGGGACAGATCCCGGATGGCAGATGGTCCGCATCTTCCCATGTCTTTCCAGAATAACCGATGATGACGACCCGACAGCCCTTATCCATCTCCCGGGCCAGATTGGCCGGCAGTCTGCCCAACAGTTTTTCCGGCGCGCCGACAAAAATACTTCCGCTTTCTTTGAAGCTGACACATCCCCATTTTCGTCCGGAAGAAAAAGGAATCTTCCCGGAAGGCTGATAAATCCCTTCCGGCTCAAAACTTTCCTTCAGCGCCTGGAAGGTGGCATTATTGTCATCGCTGGCCGCCATATAAGATCGGATCAACCGGTCCATTTCTCCTTTTGGCAGGTCCGTCATGGGAATGATCCGTTTCACTTTCAGGTTGCCATCGGTGATGGTGCCCGTCTTGTCCAGGCAAAGGGTATCCACATGGGCCAACGTTTCCAAAGAATAGATATTCTGTACCAAAATCTTCATCTTCGCCAACCGGATCACGCCTGCCGCCAATGAAACAGAGATCAAAAGCACCAGTCCTTTAGGCAGCATGCCTAAAAGGGCGGCTGAAGAAGATACCACCGCCTGATCCATCGGAGCCTGCCTTAAAAACCAGGCTTCTGCAAACAACAGGATACCCAGCGGTATGATGAGAAAACTGGTGGACCGGGTGACCTTATCCATGGATCCCAGCAATTCCGACTGGATCTGCTTTTCCCGCTTCACTTCACTGGCCAGCCGAGCCGCATAATTTTCATTCCCCACATGGACGACCTTTGCCAACGCCCTGCCAGCGATCACCGAACTGCCGGAATAAAGTTTCCCATTCCCTTCCTTGACCACCGCATCACTCTCTCCGGTGAGCAAAGACTCGTTCACTTCCAACGTCCCATCCACCACGATGGCATCATTACATATCTGATTGCCGCTTTCCAGTATCATCAGATCGTCTTTGACCACTTCTTCCGAAGCGATCTGGATATCTTTCCCGCCTCGGCGCACACGTACAGTGGGACGATTGAGGATGGACAGTTCATCCACCAGTTTTTTTGCCTTCAACTCCTGGCTGATGCCGATCACGATATTCAGGATGATAATGGCGATAAAAAGCATATTGGAATAAGCTCCCACCGCGAATAACAGGATAGCGATGGTAAAATTCAGGAAATTAAACAGGGTAAACAGATTTTCTTTGACGATCTGTGCCTTGCTTTTGGTCATGGCCTCAGGCGCTCTTCCCCCTTCGCCCCGTTCCAGCCGTTCTGCCACTTCCTGATCTGAAAGGCCATTGGCCAGATAGTCTGTGTTTTTATATGAATGTTCAAACAAATCGTTTCTTTCTTCCATAGTTTAAGCCTCCTGTCCGTCTTTTCTCCATCAAAGATTAACAGGAGGCTTTAAACTTTTTCACATTAATTTTTAAACTTTTTTTAAACAGCCTTTAAATTCTTTTCGGACCGATCAGACATTTCTTTGATCCGGTCATCTAGTCTCTGCTGCTGCTGGAAAATCCATACTGCATATTTTCGTTATTCAATGCATAAAACGGCAGCGTGGTATCCGTTGTCAGCGACAAGTCATAATATCCGATCCAGCTTCGGAAATCCAAAGGCAGCTGATCTAACGGCGCTCCCGGAAGATAGATCAATATGTCTTTGGCATCATTCAAGCCGTAGGCATCGCTGTATACATAGAGTGTTTCATCCCGTATCTCTTCTGTTCCCGCATCCTGTGCATAGGTCAATTCCTCTATCTGCATGGAATAAGTATAATCATTCACCTGCACCGGCGCAGAAAAACGACCGGTAAAATCACAGTAATAGATCGTACCGTGGGGATAACCCTCCCCCATACTTCCCATGTCGCTGTCGTGATAATTTCCGTAAAAACTCCCGTCTTCATTGATATAAAGCACGGTCGCCCAGCCTCCGGCTCCACTGGCAAAAAAGAACTCAAGATCGCTAAGATCCACAAAAGTCAGACCTGGACTTCCTGTGGGGACTTCTTCTCTTGGCGTTCCTTCTGTCTCTGTGATCACATCGTTTCCGCCAGCCGTCTCCACCCCTTCTATATTTTCCTTTGCTTCTGCCGGCGTCTCTGTTTCCTCTATCCCTGATTCCGGCGTCTCCCTGCTTTCAACCGATGCATCCGTCTCAAGCCCACTGTCCGTCTCCTTCGACGAAGCCATGGCTATCTCATTTTTCAGATGATCGCCGATTCCCAGGCTGCCGCATCCGCTGATCATTATGACCATAGCCAGAAGCCAACAGATCAGTCCTGATTTCTTCATGCCGATCCCTCCCATTGCTCAGTTGTTTCCATCCCGATGTCCGTGATATAATGATCACATATAGTGCAATTATAATACACCGGGAGGTGGAAGTCCATGTATGAATCGATACAGGTCACAAACAACAGTTATTACATCCAAAGTCCGGCAAAAATGGGACTGGTAAAGCTGGACGATACCCGTGTCTGTCTCATTGACAGCGGCAATGACAGGGATGCAGGCAAGAAAGTCAAACGCCTTCTGGATGCCAACGGCTGGCAGCTGACCGCCATCTATAATACCCATTCCAATGCGGACCACATCGGCGGCAATAAATACCTTCAGGGACAGACCGGCTGCCGGATCTATGCGCCCGGCATCGAATGCGCCTTCACCCGCTATCCGGCGCTGGAGCCCGCCTTTCTCTACGGCGGTTATCCCTGCAAAGATCTCCGCCACAAATTTCTCATGGCAAAGGAAAGCGACGCCGAAGAACTGACCGATAACGTTCTCCCCGAAGGTTTTAAACAGATCCCTCTGCCCGGACATTTCTTTGATATGGTAGGCTTTCGTACACCAGACGATGTGGTCTATCTGGCCGACTGCCTGTCCAGCAAAGAGACACTTGACAAATATCAGATCGGCTTTATCTACGATGTGGCTGCTTATTTAAAAACACTGGACATGGTCAAAACCCTGTCCGCCCGGATGTTTATTCCCGCCCATGCGGAGGCGGCAGAAGATATCTCCGCTCTGGCCCAATATAACATAGATAAAGTCCATGATGTCGGCGAAAAGATCCTGGATCTGTGCCGGGAACCCCTTTGCTTTGAAAGCCTTCTTCAGAAGCTTTTCACCGATTACAGCCTGGTCATGAACTTTGAGCAGTATGCTCTTGTGGGCAGCACGGTCCGTTCCTATCTTTCCTGGTTAAAGGACAGCGGCCGTCTTGGCGCCTGCTTTGAAAACAACATGCTGCTGTGGAAACGGCTGTGAGCGGCCGCCGGATACCATGGGCAGGATGGAAGCCATCATTTACATTCTGGCCGGGAAATTCTTGAGCAGGGACGAACTGGAAACGTTAAAGGAGGAGATGTCTATGACCATACTTGGACAGATGATCTGGGACGATGCCATTAAAGAAGGCAAAGAAAAAGGCCGCGAAGAGGGTGAAGAGCGCTACAGCCGGCTGATCCTGATCCCAAACCGGGAGAATAAGACGGATCAGATCATAAAGAGCGCCGCCGATCCGGAATACCGGAGAATGTTATAAAAAAAATACGGTGTCCTTTCAGAGGAAGATGGGAACAAAAGATAAGTCTTAAAATCATATTTAAGTAAAAATATCAAAAGTCCGGAAGCCGTCCCCACCGGGATGGGACTTCCGGACTTTTGACCCTAAGACGGATATTATTCAAGTCTCTTCCATCTGTCTGCCGATCCATGTCATCAAGGTATCCACAATATATGCCTGCTGTTCCTCCGTCAAAGGAATACCCGCAGGTATGCCATGCCATTTTCCCAGGCAGCCTCGGCAGCAGCAGCCGCAGGCATGCTGGGCAAGAAAGACGGGGTGGCCTTTCATGGGCGTCTGCTTTCCATCATTGGGAATATGGGCAGGCGCAAGCCGTTGGCGGACAAGATCCCCGGCATGGCTGCGTATCACTTCCATCCCTTTTTCCTGTACATAGCGTTTATCCGCTGCTTTCAGCTGGAACCGGCTGCGGAATGGTGAACGGCGGATCCGCTCAAACAGATCGGTTGCCAGCCATCTCTCCCGGTCCAGTTCCTTTTCCTGTATCTTTTCTTCCGACTTTCTCTGCTTCGGATCCTCTGTGGACGGATCGGGACTGCCCTCATAGTCGATCCCTGCCCGGGCCGCTTGGCTTTCCTGATATTTGCGGGGGATATGATAGGTTTTCCCCTCTTTTATAAAGACAGCACCTGTCTGTTTAAAATGAAAGGGCACCTGATATTCCATGCACTGTTCCCGCACGGAAAGGATCCATTCATAATGGCAGGGTCTGGCCGCATCCCCCGACTCTCCGCCGCACAGTACATACCCGATCTGCCCTGATGCCAGGTAGGGCTCGATATCCACCGGCCCCAGCAGCGGTTCATGGCAAATGTACTTATGCCGGATCGGAAGCGTCAGATAGATCGGCAGCCTTTCATCCGCCATCGCCTGATTTTCCGCCGTGCAGTAAACCGATACATTGGGATAGCCTTCGCCCCAGTCCTGTGGAATGCAGTCCATAAAACGATGGATCCGCTTGGTGATGATGGCAAAGGAAAGATCCGGCCTGGCTTTGATCATCTGCCAGCATTCCGCCCGCCATTCATCCGCTTCTTCAAGAAAGAAATCCGAAGTCATACAGGTAAAGACGGTGCCGCCTGCCGGCGAAAGCTTGTACTGTTTCTGCCTGTCCCTTTTCAGGGGCAGATCAAAACTGCCGGTTTTGGTGACCACACTGGCGTCTTTGCCGATGGCGGCATCCCTCCGGTACACATAACAATTCTGACAACCGGCGCTGATCTTATGACAACCATGCCAGGGATTCCATATGGCCACAGTCTCCACCTCCTTTGCCTTTCGCCTCCGAATGTCCGGTCAAAGGCAGAATGCCCACAGAAACTTCAGTCGAACTTTCCGTATACAAGTTCTGCGATAAAGTTATAAACCTTTCTTTTATCCTCCGGATCATCAATGTCCGCCAGTGTATCATAGCCATCCTCATCTTTTAAAACGTAAGACGCCAAAACATCCGTCAACTGGGGATCCCGGGAATTTTCAATGGAATAAATGGCATATTCTATTCCATCGATGGTAACCACACTTATAATCGTGGCCAGATGCTCTGTCCCATCTTCTGTCTCCACCATAAATGTCTGAGGCTCCTCTTCCGGCCAGAAAGCCGGATCCATATCATTTGTTTTTTTCAAACTTCTACCTCCTCGTCATTTCTTGATCGCTATCCTTTCAAATTTTTCACGGTCTAGGGATTATTTATTTTCACAGTCCAGTCCACAGTAGCCGATCATATCTTTCAAATATAAGAGAAATCCCGCCTCATATCGGTTATCAATTCCGGATCATCCTTCCGCATCCGTTCCAACAAAATCCCAATATTCTTCTGATCTTTCCGGATCGCGTCCAATTCGGCTTCCGTTATTCCCACAAGCTGGATAAACCCAAGCTCTCCATGCAAGGTGTCCCGGGTTTTGGCCGTCGTATCATTCACAGTGATGAGGGCTGTTATCAGAGAATCCGTACCTACGTGAAGTGAGGTCCCGTTCCCGGGAATACATTCCCCGGACTCAAAAAACCTTTCCGTTGTATAGGTATAGCGGGCAAGATTGGACATGACGTCCATCGCCCAGAGACAATCCTCCGCCCGGTCCTCTTTGAGTTTTATCGTCATTTCGTAGCCCCATCGGCTGTATTTGCCGCCAAAAGCTTCTTCATTGGCATAAAGTTCGCTCATTCCGAAAGAAACAATATGCTGATAGCCTTTCCCCGAATCATAGACAGAGTACCCGTCCAAAAAACAATTCCCGCCAAACATGGCCCTGGCCTGTATAGCCGTACCGTAATGGGCAGGCTCTACTCCCGGATATAACCGTTCAAATTCCGCCTCTATGGCGTCCCAGCCCGGCGCCCAATCTTCTTCATGCTCCATTCTTTCCATATATTCCTGTTTTGTCATCCCGCACCTCCTCTGGTTTACTTATAGATTTATTATACTGGTCTAGTCTGAAAACTGCAATCAGATACAGCTATTCTTCGTATCGCTGATATTCTCTGCCAGACTCTTTTTGCATACTTTACAGAGAATGCCGCAGGATGTCACCAGGACAACCTTTGCATCAGCCTGATCACCGATCTTATCATACAGACGGCCGGCGCTCATCGATTCTCCCAGCACCGTATACACGCTGTTGGCCACATAGCCGATCGTCCCAAGACAATCCAGCTTCACCATAATGGCTTCCCGGTCATATTTATTATCCGGTTCTTTTTCCAACGTAAGTCTCATGCCCTTCTTCAGAAAATCCGCTCCATAATAATGCTTTGTCCCTGTCAGTGTAAAATAAGTTTTTGCCATATTCATTCCTCCTATGATCTGCAGTTCATTTCTTATAACTGCAGTATAACGGATAACCTGTCCAATAAAAACACCACCTGCAAGGTAAAGGCATCCGCAGAAAATATCCGATGGCCATAGGGACATAAAAAGACCCCGAGAGTTTTTCTCCCAAGGTCTTTACTTTTAGTCTTTCTTCCGTGTCAAAAAGATCCCTGCCAGGGTTCCTGCCAGTATGAAGGGAGCTGCCCTGACAAACAGCCATTCAAAAGCGTGAAACATGGTGCCCGCCACAGCTTTCTCCGGGTCACCGTAATCCCAGCTCAGATAGGGGCTGTTTTGCCAGATCAGGGCCGCGGCCATCACCACAGTGACTGCGGCCAATGAAATGAACAGTCCGTGAAGTATCCTTCTTCTCATGATCTTCCGCCGGGCAAGCTGCAGATTGATGATTTCAAGTTTCTCAGAAATGGCTTTCAGATCATCTGCCTTGGGCTCCGTGACCGTTTCCCCCAGCAGAACACTTACAGGCGTCTCAAGGGCTTCAGCCAGGGTGACCAGTATATCCGAATCGGGAACAGATAATCCGGTGTCACATAGTTAAAGATATTGGTGTCATTCAATCAATTTTGCCGATAAAGCGGTAGAAGATTTCTACCTCCTGTTCCCGGCTTCCATCCTCACCTTTGACCGCTTCATGGACAACGATTTTTTCAATCAGCGTATTCAAAAGTTCGGCGGTCAGTTCTGTTGGATTGACGCAC
>CAJFUA010000116.1 GCA_904420085.1 uncultured Eubacterium sp.
ACAAAAAGACAGAACCCGCAGAAACCTTGTAAAATAAGGTTCCACGGGCTCTGACGCCACAGGACAAAACCACCCGCCACACGGCAAGAGGCGAGTGCTAATTTGTTTGTGAACTTTTTGTGAACACTTAATGAATACAGAAGCCTTTGAAATTCATTTTTATATTTAGATCGGAGGCTTCCTATGGCTATTCATTATATTGAAAATCATAAACATCTTACTCTTGACGATCGGATCCGCATCGAAACTTTGATTGAACAGAGTAAAAATTTCTCCCGGATTGCTAAAGAACGGTTAAAATCTTCTTCCACTATCTCTAAAGAAATTGAAGAGATGCGGGCGCCCAATTTTTATCTGCATATTGGTAAAAATATCTTTCAATTAAGCACTCCAATCTTAAATTTGAGTATAGAAAAAGCGGTGGATCTCCAAAGGAGTAACCGCTTTGTGTGGGGGATATGAAATTGTAAAATTCCAATTTATCTTTTTTCTTATTTCATTCCCCAAAATCCAACCTGTATATTTGAAAGCCATAATATTTCAATCACTCTAAATCCACTGTTTCACATTAGGGTGAAATGTTCTTCCAATATAATCGGAAAGTAATCTTTCGGTCTGCAATCGCCTTGTAAAATAAGGCTTTACGGGCTCTGATGCCATAGGACAAAACCTCCCGATCCACGGCAGGAGGTGAGTACTGATTTATTGTAAACTTTCTGACAAAATTATAGGAGCTTAACTATCATATTCAACCACCGGAAACCTTTTCTCCCGCTCACATCCTCCGTATACCACAATTCTTCTACTTTTATCCGCCCATTCACCGCCAGTATCTTTCCCGCCAGTTTCTCAGTAAACTCCAGAAAATAACGTCCATCCGATGCTTCTCCCGTGGAAATACCATTTTTCCCGGAAAGATAAATAATCCCATTATCATTTAAATACAAATTTATTTTTTCAAAAAAATTAAGAACTTCTTTTTCGTGCAAGTGAAGGAATGATGCACATGCCCAGATTCCATCAAACCGCTGCTCTGGCTGATAACTCTGGATATCGTAACACACAATTTCCCCTGAGAAAACTTTCCGGATTTCTCTGCAAAGATTTGGGGATGGCTCCAGTGCGGTTACCTGATATCCCTTCTTTTGAAAATAACACGCATCACGCCCGCTGCCGCTGCCCACATCCAGGATCCTTGCCCCTTCTTTTAATAAGGGAAGAAACCGCCGGTACTGTTCTGACATATCGGCGGAAAATGTTGCTGCCGCATATTGTTTTGCATTAATTTCATAGTACTCACTCATAACCTTACACCTTCAGGCTCCAATTCGGGAATCCCAAGCTTTTTGCCGACTGATAGACCGGAAAAATAACCTCCTCCAAGCGTCCCGAAAACTCTCGTTCTGACAGTCCCTGCTGATAAAGTTTATGTCTGATTTCCTGGTTATTCAGATGTTCCCTGGCACATTTTGCAAAAGCGTCATGTATTTCCGGATATTCCCACATTAATTTGTAGGATAAATATTCACTTTTGCATAACAGTGGAAAATAGGTATTCCAATCGGGAAGGCTGTTGCTTTTGCTGCTGTTAATACTTCGAGTTGTCGGCGTCAAATTCCACAATTCATCGTGTGCCACATATGACCAGGGTACAAAATGGTCAATGGATATATTTTTCTCATTTAATGGGTTTTCCCCATAAATTTCACAAGTGGGTTTTATGGAAACAATCTGGAAAAATGGGCTATATCCAAAATGTCAGAATAGGGTAACTGCATATTAATCTCCCAATTTCGTATACTTTTGGGGCTTCACTTTTCTTCCAAATATCCGCCATTCTGCACATAATAACGGATTCCCTCGATCAGCCCCCGGTCTGCCGGCAGCCAATCCACACTGTCCAAAGTATCTGCTGTCAGCCATTTTGCCGCTTCGTGTTCTTTCAGTACCAATTTTCCCTCCTTGATCCGGCAGAAAAAACAATCCATTGACAAATGAAATTCGGGATAATCATATTCCACTGTTTCCAGGAAATCTTTTACCTCTATTTCAGTATCCAATTCTTCTTTAATTTCCCGCGCAAGGGCTTCCTGGGGTGTCTCCCCCGGCTCGATCTTCCCGCCGGGAAACTCCCAGCCGTCTTTAAACTCTCCATATCCCCGCTGTGTTGCGAAAATTTTTCCTTCATGTATGATGATCGCAGCCACTACCTTTATTGTCTTCATCATGTTCCTCCATCAGCCATTTACTATATATTCATATATATCTTCCCGAACCGGCGTGTCCAGATTCCATTCAATCTCCACCGCAGTCTTATCTGTATTCGCCATGATAAATTCCTCTGCATGTCCGGTTGCCGTCATTCTCCCCAGATAATAGAATTCCTTCGATATCTTATCATCTTTATTCTTGCGGACAAAGAGTTCCACGTCAATGCCCCGTTCCTTGGCATGAAGAAAATTCTGGACGTCTTCAGAGGCTTTTGTCCGGCTTTGTTTTGATATTGCGATCAGTCGGTTCGGGCTTTCAAAGTGGTCCTCGTATTTAATCGTATCTTGAATATCGTCTTCCTTGTCATAATTGATAAATACAGGAAAGGTTTTCGTTTTCCGGTCATATTTATAGCCGCCCAGATTCAGCGGGACCTCATTGTTTTCCCATTCCAGAAGCCGGCACACATCTTCATATGTATACTTCTGGTAAAGGACAAAATTGGTATCCTGATATCTGTGGCTATAATATTCCTTATATCGGGAAATGCCAAATTCCACCAGTTCTTTTATAATTTTGTAAAACTCGGGATTTTCCAGCATTTTCGCAAAGTTTGCCGCAATATCATATTCGCCATTCTCGCTCTTTTCAAGGAAAATACAGTCTGCATAGGTTTTCTTGCCGGAACCGGAAGGAAATTCATTGGTCATAACATTGACCACATTTTTCACTGTTTTTTCCTGCAGCTTTACTCCATAAACATCTGACAGTTCTTCCTTCCACAATTGGAAAAAACCATGGTGATAAGTCAGCATACGGTTGAGCATGGCAAGCTCATGTATACGTTTCCCACTGGCCAGCTTTTTGGAAATAAATTCAACAACCTTTTCTTCCTCAGATGAAAGTCTGACCGTATATTCTTTCTCATATTTGACCAGAAATTTATAGTAGGATCCCAAACTGTTATTATCAAATATACGAAGAACATCCATTTCCCCATATTTATCAAAATCCTTCAGGGCCGGGATCCGTCCCAGCTTGTTTTTCAAATTCCTGTAGTTCTCCCTAATCAATTTGATGTCGCTGAAATTGGCGCTGTCAATGGCCGCAAAGATCCGTTTCCGCGATATTTCATCAAAATGGATCGTCGAGGAACCGGGAATAATCCGTTCCCCTTCCAATACGTAACGCCGAATATTGTCTTTGTTGTAACTTCTGTCACCGGATAAGGCAATCGGTATCATGAAATTATTCTTATAATTCCCGATAAAATCAAGAATCACCACATATTCCTTGTCATTTGCCTTGCGAAGTCCCCGGCCCAGCTGTTGTACAAACACAATCGGTGATTTAGTCGGTCTCAGCATGATTACCTGATTCACTTCAGGAATATCCACACCTTCATTGAAAATGTCCACTGTGAAAATATAATCCAGTTTTTCCTCTCCGTCTTCCAAAACAAGCCGTTCCACCGCCTGCTCCCGCTTTTCCTGACTGTCATCGCCGGTCAAAGCCATGGTCCGGTATCCGCGTTCATTGAATTTTTTGCTTAATACTCCGGCTTCTTTCTTGGAACTGCAGAAAATCAAGCCTTTGGGTCGTTTTCCGCAATATCCGTAGTACTCCATCTGTCGGATCACATAGTCCACACGTTCGTCGCTGGTCAGTTTATTAAAATCCCTCAGTCCTGTCTCTTCATCCACAATTTCTCCATTAATCTGAAGATCGGTGATTCCAAAATAATGAAACGGGCACAGCAGGTTTTCTTCAAGAGCCTGTTGGAGACGAATTTCATAGGCAATATTGTGGTCAAAAGCTTCGTATACGTCAAAGGCGTCTGTTCGTTCCGGAGACGCTGTCATACCCAACCAAAATTTCGGTGTGAAATATTTCATGATATTCTGGTAACTGGCAGCGCCGATCCGGTGGGCCTCATCGATAATAATCGTCTCAAAAGCATCCCTTGGGAACTTTGTAAGATTCTCCGGTTTTGACATCATCTGCATCGTGGAGAAAAGATAATCCACCTCAAAATCCTTGGAATTACCGGAAAGCAATCCGAAGGATCTGGTACTGCCAAACACCTTCCGATAGCTTTCCTCCGCCTGTTTTGCAATCTGCTCCCTGTGCACCAGAAACAGCACTTTTTTCCTATCCGCCTCCCGCATGGCAAACGCCGATGCATATGTTTTTCCCGTTCCGGTTGCGGAGATCAACAATGCTTTGGTCTCACCGGCCGCCTGTATTTTCTCAAGGTTGGCAATAAAGCCCAACTGCATGGAATTTGGCCGCAGCTTATACTGCTCCAGGGAAGTGATCCGGTTCTGTTTGGCGATTTTTCTCTGCCTGCGGATGATCCGATAATTGAGTGTATATTCTTCGATAAAATCATCAAAACCAACTGCATACTCCGAATTCCACAATTCTGTAAATTCGTTCATCAGATCTGCAGTATATTCTCCCTGATCTGCGGAAACTACCCGGGTATTCCATTCCCGGTTCTTTGTCAAGGCGTTTAAAGTCAGATTAGAACTGCCCACAATGATCCGGTAAAATTCTTTATTTTTAAATATGTATCCCTTCGTATGAAATCCTTCTTTGGCTTCATCTGTCCGGTACATTTTCAGGGTGATATTTTTTAACTCTGCCAGTTTTTTCAATGCTCTGGGCTCACTGAAGTTCTGATAATCGGTTGTGAGGATCTTGCCGGGTATTCCCCGCTTTTCCAGCTGTTTCAGCGTCTGGAGCAACGGCGTGATTCCTCCCATCGTGATAAATGCGACACTGATAAAAAATTCCCGACATGACAAAAGCTCATCCTCGATGGATGAGAGGACTTTTCGGCCTTCTTTATAATTGTTGGAAATAAACTGGGGTTTATAAGCAAGATTCGATGGGTATGTTCTATCCAGATATGCCGTTATAAATCCTTCTCTCAGTAAATTTTCATCGAAACTATCCAATGTCTTTCTTCTCCTTGTATACTCACATTTACATTTTCCCCAGCTCCGTATACTTTTCTTTATGTCCGTATGCTTTTTCCACCGGGTACTTTTCATCATTCTTCTTTACCTTTTCCAGAATGATCTCATCCAGATCCAATCCGCAGGTATCTGCCATCAATATACAGTAATTCAGTACATCCGCAAGTTCTTCTCTGATCTTTTCTTTTTTCTCCTCACACCAGATATCTTCCCCGCTCCACTGGAAGATTTCCAGCAATTCCGATGCCTCCAGACTTATGGAAATCGCCAGATCTTTCGGGTTGTGAAACTGCTTCCAGTTCCTCTCGTCTCTGAATTTTAATACTTTATCTATTGTCTCCTGTTTCATTTTTTTTGCCTCTTTTCCTTATTCAATGTCCATGTATTGAGAAAAATATTCTTTCAAGCTGGGATCACATATGTAAAGGTATGTCCCCAGGATTCCCCGGGTCATAAGCACATAATAAATATGCTGGATATATTCTTTCAGTTCCTCATATTGGGCTGTCTTTTTACCAATTTGATCAAAATATCTCTCAGGCCGGACAATGATACATTTTTCATCGGCATCATAACCGATTTCATCGCCTAAAATGATAAAGCCATAGTTCAGATCATAGCCCTGGACCGAATGGATGCATCCCACTTCGTCAATGGCTTCTTCAGATAAAACCCATCCTTCTGTACAGTGATTCCACTGCTTTTTTATTCCCTGGATCTCAATATCATATAAATCTTTATTTTTTTTGCTGACCCACTCCCAGGCATATCCAGCAGCCATTCTCACTAACTGGACTTCGCCTTCTTTCTGATACATCCGTTCATTAAACTTTTTAAAGTCTGTGATCATTTTCAGCTCATAATCCCCGAAAATCTTTTTTTCTTTCACAGTTCCCGATAAAAGCTGTCTGACATAAGAAATATAGTCATTTCCGCCCTTTACCCGCATCTGGGGGATGAGATTATAATAAGTTAATATTCGTTTTGACTGTTCTATCCGCATCTTTCTCCGAAATCTATTGACATCAATACCCGATGGACCCACCACTTGCATTTCATCATAAAACAGTACCGGACATTTACATTGGTGCAAGATCCAGTCCAATTCGTCACTTTCAGTCGTTAACCCGATACGCTCACAACATGCCTTAAAGGGCCCCATATAGGAAATATTCTTATATTGATGAAGCCTGTGCGCTTCATCCACAAGTAATATATCATAATATTTTTTTGTTACATCTGCAGGAGATAAGATATCGGATGCTTTTAGGCCATAAATGCTTTTAAAAATCTTTTTTAATGTTTTTCTTAATGAAGTTTGGGGTACTACAAAACCGATTTTTTTCTCCCGGAATGCCTCACTATCTTTCAAATATTTCATCAGAAAAATGGCAACGATCGTCTTTCCGCTTCCCGGCATTCCATTTACAACGATCATCTGATCTTCTTCCTGCTTTAAAGAATCAATAATTTCTTCCACAGCCGTTCTCTGATCGTTGTTCAACTCTTTGAATGGGGAATATTTAAACAGATCCGAATTTTCAAGTTCTTCCAAGGAGTGTCTGACGATTTTTGCCCTTTGGAGACTGCGCCACAATATCTGAAATTTTTCGTCATATTCCTTTTTTCCATAATATTCTTTATCCGCCATTCCGGCGTTCTTATTACGAACCTCATATAACTCATCTGCCGCAATGTACTGAATGAGTTTCGATTCATAATCTAAAGTCACGGACTGATTAAATTTGGAAGAATAAATGAAATGCACTTTCTTAAAAATACGTTTATCCAAAGAGTGATAATGTTGTGCCATCCGATCGATCACATGATTGGACTGTCCTATATAGGCTTGCTTTCCGTTCTCCAGTATATAAAGCATCGGCCAATTTGCCAGATAACATTCATTTCCATATTTTTGTTTGTTAAAATCGCCGTCGGTAATCTTAAACATACTGCTCCACCTTGGTCTCATATCATCTTTCCGGTAAAACGATCAAACTGTTTTAACTTTATCGAAAAGGTACTCTCCCCATAACATATATTCTTGATTTTATCATAATAGCGGCCATTTTTCCATATGGACGGACGCCGTATCCTACTGGCCGTTGATCGTATTTCAAAAAGGCCGGTTTAAACGGCTATTCCGCTTACCCCGGCCTGATCCACTCCAAATCGAAAATATATAAAATTATCCATCGGCTTTGCTTTTCGCTACAGCGCCGCTCGACATTGAACAGATTGCCTCAACGTTCAGCACATCTTCCTGCACGCGAAACCGGATCTCCATTCCTGCAAATGAAAAACCGTATATCCGTTCTGGATCATTCTGATACGCCGGCCTGGGATCTAAAGCCAGCACTTCCTGAACCGCCTTTTGATACTCCGCAGGTATCTTATCCAAAAGATGATCTGGTATGATCACCTTAAGCCGATGTCTCAGTGCTGCCTGGGCAAAGCTTCCCGAAGCATCCGGATGACTGTCTGAAAAAACCACATATGGTTTTATGTCCAATATGGGCGTCCCGTCCATCAGATCCACACCGGACACATGGATCACCGGCCCTTCAGGCCCATCCCACTCCACCGACTCCAACCGGACAGAGGACAGCCCGATCGGGTTGGGACGAAATGGCGACCGAGTAGCAAATACGCCCTTTCTCTGATTGCCGCCCAAGCGGGGCGGCCGCACGGTGGGCGACCATTCTTCCCTGATAGATTGGGAAAATATCCATACAAGCCATATATGGGAATATTCTTCCAATCCCCGTAATGCATCCGGATTCCGATATTCCGGTTCAAAAATCACCTGTCCCTTCAATTCGGGTACATATCCACTTTGACGCGGGATACCAAATTTTTCAGGAAAAGCTGTGCGGATATGGGCAACTGGTTTCATTAAAAAGTCTGAGAACATAAGTCACCTTCTTTTTGTTCATTATTGATATCGGACGATACAGGGTGCATCCGAGGGCTGCTCGTGTCACGTCTGTGTCGTTTCATCTGATGACTCCATCCTCCGGTTTGATCACCCGGTCCGCTTCTGTGATCTTCCTTAATACCCGGCAAGGATTCCCCACTGCGACCACATGATCTGGAATATTTCGATCAACAACACTGCCGGCGCCGATCACACTGCCCTCGCCTACAGTCACGCCGGGCAGCAGCGTTACATATGCACCCAACCAAACATTGTCTTTCAACACGATGGGTTTTGCCTGTTCCAGGCCCTGATTACGTTCCTCTGCCACAAAAGGATGGGTGGCTGTATACATTCCGCAATTTGGACCGATGAAGCAATGACTGCCGATGAAAATACCGCCGCCATCCATCAGATACGCATTGTGATTTATAAATGTTCCGTTTCCGATGTGACATCGATCACCATAGTCCACATATAATTCTGCTGAAATACTCACGTTCTCTCCCAGATCCGGTATCAGCGCTTTCAGTATCCGTTCTTTTCCCTCTTGGTCTGAGGGCCGCGTATGGTTAAACTCAAAACACAGCTCCTCTGCCTTTAAACGTCTCTCCAGAAGTTCCTGATCGTAGTTGGCATCATACCAAAGTCCCTGATCCATTTTTTCCTGTTCGGTCATTTTACCCTCCTCCGCCTTTCAGTTCAGCATTTTGAAGCTTCTCTCATCTTCTTCCAGAGGTATCCGCTTTGTATCCATCGATGTGATATGGATAAAAGATCCCTGAGCCAAGCCCTGGATCAATTTATTGATCAGAGCCTCCGGTCCCTGTACTTCCATTTCCACCGTTCCATCCCAAAGGTTCTGTACCCATCCGGTCAGTTTATACTGTCTTGCCAGATAATACGACCGATAACGGAAACCAACCCCCTGAACCCGGCCGCCGAATATGATATGCCGTCTCTGCTGCTCCAAACTCATATGCCGTCCTCCTGTCCTAACCACCGCATAAACGACGGTTTTTGATAAAACAAGTATACTATTCTTTCACTCGAAAAACAATAACTGCAGCTGAAAGCTTCTCCTTCTTTATCCTCATCCCTTCTTACAGGCGCACCGGACTTCACAGTACAGTCGACAGAGCAGAAATCCCGCCGCTGTTCCTATGGTATTTGTCAGTACATCGTCCAACTGGCAGTATCCACGTTTTGTCCACAGCTGCAGGCACTCCAGAACAACACTTGAACCAAAACCAGCCAAAAGACATCGATGAAAATTACCCATGTTTTTAAAGCCCAAGGGCAAAAGAATACCCAGGGGAACAAACATGAGGATATTTTCTACAAAATATCTCCCGGGCACCGCGGACTTCCAGGTGGCAAAGAGTCGTAAATCTATGCCGTCTCTGGATCCGGGTTCCCTGGAAAAGAAGGCCTGCTGCAGCAAGACTGTCCCGTAAATGACAAGCAACGTCTTTACCGAAAGTTTATCCGGAAAATGTCTGCCGGTCTTTCGCCGTATAACGTTCACCATAAGAACAATGGCCATAAAAACCGCTCCCGCCAGCAGGCCCAGGGGCAAATACCCCATCGGCTCCATGAAATCCCGTCCCACCACCTGCAGCCAATGCTTTGCTTTTTCTATATTATTGATCATTTATTTTTCTTCTCCGTAACTGCATCGCCGGAAAAACGGATGCGTGATTGCCCATTATTCTAGCATTGATCCCGCCGGATTTCAAGGCGACAGGAGTCTGCCGGTTTTTCTGTTCCATCCTATTGAATCCCGAAACTTTTCCTTTTATAATTAGATTTATCATTTTGATGGTATTTTTCCAAAAGTAAGGAGCAGGCTATGAAAAAAGACGGTTATTATTCTTCCGGCGAATTTGCCCAGATGGCGCATATAACGAAAAAAACCATCCGTTATTACGATGAGCACGATATACTGAAGCCTTCTTATGTGACGCCCTATGGCGCCCGCTATTATACGGATCAGGATTTTGCCAAACTCCAGCAGATCCTTTTGTTCAAACAGCTGGGATTCTCTCTGAAAGATATTAAGGAGATGACGCTCAATGGCAATGACGCTCTTTATATGGAAAATTCTCTGAAACTGCAGCTGAAACTGGTGGAAGACCGTATTGAACAGTTTCAGATCATGGCCCAGATGATGAAGGATACATTGGAAATGCTCCATGAAGGACAGACGGTTGACTGGAGCAATATGCTGGATCTTCTCCATCTGATGGGTATGGAAAGCAGCATGAAAAGCCAATATCAGAATTCTTCCAATATCTCTGCCCGGATCAGTCTTCATAACCTGTATGCTTCCAATTCCCGCGGATGGTTCCCATGGATTTATGATCAATGCCCCCTGGAAAAAGGCATACATGTTCTGGAAGTTGGCTGCGGCGACGGAACTTTCTGGCTGGAAAACAAAAACCGTCTTCCAGAGGATATCCACATCGTGCTTTCGGATATTTCCTCCGGTATGCTCCGGGACGCCCGCCGGCGTATCGGCGCCGAAGATCCTCGGTTCCTGTTTCAGGCTTTTGACTGCCAGGAAATCCCTTTTCCGGATCAAAGCTTTGATCTGGTCATCGCCAACCATGTCCTCTTTTACTGTGAAAATATCGAAAAAGCATGTAAAGAAATCAGCCGCGTCATGAAACCCGGGGCCCATCTGATCTGCAGTACTTACGGTAAACATCATATGGAAGAAGTCCGCAAACTGGCCTCCGACTTTGATGAGCGTATCGTCCTTTCTTCTGACCAGCTTTACGAACGTTTCGGAAAAGAAAACGGACAGCATATACTTTCTCCCTTTTTTTCCAAAATCTCCTGGCTGGCTTATAAAGACAGTCTTTTGGTGACCCAGCCTCAACCATTGATTTCCTACATCTTGTCCTGTCATGGAAATCAGAACCAGTATATCCCGGATCGTTATCAGGACTTTCGCGCTTTCGTTGAAAAGCAGACCAATGGCGGATTTCACATCACAAAAGATGCCGGCATCTTCCTTTGTCAAAAATAAATTTCAAAAACTTCTTGAAGATGCCCTTAGGGCATCTTTTATAATATAGAAAAAGATTTGATCGTTTATTTTTGAAAGGAGATTCTCATGAAAGGCATTATTCTGGCCGGCGGTTCCGGCACACGGCTTTATCCGCTGACAATGGTCACATCCAAACAGCTTCTTCCGGTTTATGATAAACCCATGATCTACTATCCCATGTCTGTTCTTATGAATGCGGGTATCCGGGATATACTTATCATCTCCACTCCCCAGGATACGCCCCGTTTTCATGAACTGCTGGGAGACGGACATCAGTTCGGTGTGCATCTGACCTACGCCGTTCAGCCCAGCCCGGACGGACTGGCTCAGGCATTTATCATTGGCGCTGATTTCATCGGCGACAGTTCGGTTGCCATGGTACTGGGGGATAATATTTTTGCCGGCCATGGACTGAAAAAACGTCTTCTGGCTGCTGTCCAAAACGCGGAATCCGGAAAGGGCGCCACTGTTTTCGGCTATTATGTGGATGATCCGGAACGTTTCGGCATTGTGGAATTTAATGCGGAAGGAAAAGCCGTCTCCATCGAAGAAAAGCCGGAACACCCCAAGAGCAATTACTGCGTCACCGGTCTTTACTTTTACGATAACAAGGTGGTAGACTATGCGAAAAACCTGAAACCAAGCCCCCGGGGTGAGTTGGAGATCACCGATCTGAACCGGATCTACCTGGAAAATGATGCTCTGAACGTGGAACTGCTTGGGCAGGGCTTTACCTGGCTGGATACGGGTACGCACGAAAGCCTTGTGGAAGCCACCAATTTTGTTAAAACTATGGAAACCCATCAGCATCGTAAAATCGCATGTCTGGAAGAGATTGCTTACCTGAACGGCTGGATCAGTAAAGAAGATGTCCTGAAGGTCTATGAAATACTGAAGAAGAATCAGTATGGCCAGTATCTGAAAGATGTCCTGGACGGAAAATATCTGGACTCACTTCACTGATCCTCTAAGCAACAAACTAAACGGATAACCTATTTCAATACAGATAGTAAAGGAGACATTTTATCATGACGATCATCGTTACCGGCGGCGCCGGCTTCATCGGATCAAACTTTATTTTCCATATGCTCGACAAATATCCGGACTATCGGATCATCTGTCTGGATTGCCTGACCTACGCAGGCAACTTGTCCACCCTGGCTCCGGTCAT
This sequence comes from uncultured Eubacterium sp., assembly GCA_904420085.1. Classification (GTDB taxonomy): domain Bacteria; phylum Bacillota; class Clostridia; order Lachnospirales; family Lachnospiraceae; genus Eubacterium_G. The sequence continues at coordinate 12,339 of CAJFUA010000116.1, forward strand.
GGACCAGCCCAATTTTCGTTTTGTAAAAGAAAGTATAACAGATAGAGAGGCTGTCTATCGGCTCTTTGAAGAAGAAAAACCGGACATTATCGTCAATTTTGCTGCTGAAAGCCATGTTGACCGCTCCATCGAAAATCCCCAGATCTTCCTGGATACCAACATCATCGGTACATCCATCCTGATGGACGCCTGCAGAAAATACGGCATCAAACGGTATCATCAGGTATCCACGGATGAAGTTTACGGCGATCTTCCTTTGGACAGGCCGGATCTTTTCTTCACAGAAGAAACCCCCATCCATACAAGCAGTCCCTACAGTTCTTCCAAAGCGGCCGCCGATCTTCTGGTTCTGGCTTACCACAGGACCTATGGACTTCCGGTAACGATCAGCCGCTGCTCCAACAATTACGGTCCCTATCACTTCCCGGAAAAGCTGATACCGCTTATGATCGCCAATGCTTTAAACGATAAGCCTTTACCGGTTTACGGCACAGGCGAAAATGTCCGGGACTGGCTGTATGTGGAAGACCACTGCAAAGCCATCGACCTGATCATCCATAAAGGCCGGGACGGGGAAGTCTATAACGTGGGCGGTCACAACGAAATGCGCAATATCGATATCGTCAAACTGATCTGTAAAGAACTGGGCAAACCGGAAAGCCTGATCACTTTTGTGGCTGACCGTAAAGGACACGACATGCGCTATGCCATTGATCCCACAAAGATCCATAACGAACTGGGGTGGCTTCCGGAAACCCATTTTGAAGATGGTATCAAAAAAACGATCCAATGGTACCTGACCCATCGCGAATGGTGGGAAACGATCATTTCCGGAGAATATCAGAATTACTATGAAAAAATGTATGGGAATCGTTAAGGAGCTGTGCATATGAAAATATTTGTTACCGGCGCCGCCGGCCAGCTTGGCCATGACGTCATCAATGAACTTGCCCTTCGGAACGAAAAACGGCCCGGATGCTTTGAATATATTGCATCCGATATCGGATCCGTCTACTCCGGTGTCAATGACAACACACCGGTCGTCCATGCCCCCTACATTTCTATGGACATTACAGACGAAAAGGCGGTTATGGATACGCTTATCTCTCTCCGACCGGACGCTGTCATCCACTGTGCGGCATGGACTGCCGTTGATCTGGCAGAGGATGCAGACAAACAGGAGCAGGTATACCGAATCAATGCCCTGGGCACTAAAAACATTGCACGGGCTGTAAGAAGACTGGATCAGAAACTGGCAGACGGCTGTAAAATGATGTATATTTCCACCGACTATGTCTTTAACGGCCAAGGAACCGCTCCCTGGGAACCTGACTGCAAAGATTACGCGCCTCTGAACGTTTACGGCAGAACAAAACTGGAGGGCGAAAAGGCGGTCGCTGATCTGCTCGAAAAATTTTTCATTGTCCGGATTGCCTGGGTATTTGGCAAGAACGGAAAAAACTTTATAAAAACCATGCTCCAGGCAGCAAAGACCCATGATCGGCTCAAAGTTGTCAACGATCAAATTGGCACACCCACCTACACCTATGACCTGGCAAAGCTTTTAACCGATATGATCGCCAGCGATAAATACGGCTATTACCATGCCACCAACAGCGAACTGCTCCCGGCAGACGACGCGGAGGCATCCTCCGGATACACTAAAGACGGCACACGTCTCGGCTATATCAGCTGGTACGATTTCACAAAAGAAATATTCCGTCAGGCGGTTTTGCTTGGGCACACCGAATATACACCGGAAAAGGTATCCGTTGAACCGGTCACCACTGAAGAATACGGTCTATCCAAGGCCTCACGACCGTTTAACAGCCGGCTGGATAAGCATAAGCTGGAAAACAGCGGATTTACGCCTCTGCCCACCTGGCAGAACGCCCTCATACGATACCTGAAAGAAATTGACTTTTAAGAAGAAAGGAAATCATCATGGGACAGATCACTGTTGAAAAAAATCTTGGCGGCATTGAAGGGCTCTGCCTGATCACTCCGGCTGTTCACGGAGATGCCAGAGGTTATTTCATGGAAACTTACAATCAAAATGATATGAAAGAAGCCGGACTGGATATGGTTTTTGTCCAGGACAACCAATCCTCCTCCACAAAAGGTGTGCTTCGGGGACTCCATTTCCAGAAAAAATATCCACAGGGCAAACTGGTCCGGGTTGTCAGAGGCGCTGTTTTCGATGTGGCCGTTGATCTTAGAAGCCATTCCAAAACTTATGGAAAATGGTATGGCGTGGAACTGACGGAGGAAAATAAAAAACAATTTTATATTCCTGAAGGTTTTGCCCACGGTTTTCTTGTATTGTCCGATATTGCCGAGTTTTGCTATAAATGTACGGACTTTTATCATCCCGGCGACGAAGGAGGGCTGGCCTGGAATGATCCGGAAATCGGCATCATCTGGCCAGAGCTTAGCGGCAGCTATCCGGGAAACGCTTCCGGTGCCGGTTATGCTTTAAAAGACGGGACACCCCTTAATCTGAGTGATAAGGATCAGAAATGGAAATCCTTAAAAGAAACTTTTAAATTTGATAAATAAGTTTTTCTGACAGCTGCGGGATCTTTTCGCAGCTGTTATCCGTTTCGGGAGAAATTTCCTCTTTTGAACATACGTTCGTATATGGTATAATAATTGCACAAAGTGTAGTAAGGGAGGTATACTTTTGGAAAGCGCACATACTTATATTGCCATTGACCTAAAGTCATTTTACGCAGCTGTGGAATGTGTGGAACGGCATCTGGATCCTCTGACAACCCATTTAGTCGTCGCTGACCGTTCCCGGACAAACAAAACCATCTGCCTTGCCGTCTCTCCTTCCTTAAAAGCTTTAGGCATATCCGGTCGTCCCCGGCTATTTGAAGTTGAACATAGACTTAATGAAATCCATCGGCAAACCGGCCGGAAAGTCGAATACATTACCGCCGTCCCCCGAATGCGGCTTTATATGGAATATTCCGCTAAAATCTACAGCATTTATCTTAAATATGTTGCGCCCGAAGATATCCACGTATATTCCATTGACGAAGTTTTTATGGATGTCACCAATTATCTTCATCTTTACAAAACTTCCGAAGGGGAAACAATGACTGCCAGTCAGTTGTCAGCTCATATTATTAAAGATGTTTTGTCACAGACCGGGATTACCGCCACAGCAGGTATCGGCACCAATCTGTATCTGGCAAAAATCGCCCTGGACATCGTTGCCAAACATGTCCCTGAAGATGAAAACGGTGTACGCATTGCCCAGCTCAATGAACGGGATTACCGAAAATATCTTTGGACCCACGAGCCTTTAACCGACTTCTGGCGCGTGGGAAAAGGCTACGCCCAAAAGCTTCATGAAAATGGTCTGTATACCATGGGCGACATCGCCCGTTGTTCCATTGGACGGCCGATAGACTATTATAACGAAGAACTGTTGTACCGCCTTTTCGGAATCAACGCCGAGCTCCTCATCGACCACGCCTGGGGCTGGGAACCTTGTACCATTCAGAATATAAAATCCTACCAGCCGGAAAACCGTTCCCTGGGTTCCGGGCAAGTTCTTCCATGCCCATATACTTCTGAAAAGGGCCGGTTAGTCGTCCAGGAGATGACGGATCTTCTGGTGCTGGAACTGGTAGACAAAGGCTTGGCAACAAACCAGGTGGTTCTCACCATCGGCTATGACATCGAAAACCTCACAGATGCCCAACGGCGAAAAAACTATCACGGACAGGTGACTACCGACCGTTACGGCCGGAAAATCCCAAAACATGCCCATGGAACCGGCAATCTGACCGGATATACATCCAGTACCCGAAAGATCATCGAATGTATGCTTCGCCTTTATGATCAGATCATTGATAAAAACCTTCTGATCCGGCGGATCACCCTATCCTTTAATCATGTTCAAAACACTGCTTCCATTAAAAAGCAGGCAACCTATGAACAGATGGATCTGTTTACAGACTACAAAGCCCTGGAAAATGCCCAGAAAGAAGAAAGCAAAGAACTTGCAAGGGAGAAAAAACTTCAGCATGCCATGCTGGATATCAAAAAGAAATTCGGAAAAAACGCCATACTAAAAGGTATCAATCTGGAAGAAGGCGCAACAGCCCGTGATCGAAATGAACAGATCGGCGGACACAAAGCCTGACAGCAAACCTGACACCTGGCTAAAATCACTCCCGATCTTTAAAGATGAAAAGAGGTTTTAGAAATGAAACAAGATCCCCACCGTTATGATGACATGCTGGATATGCCCCATCATCAATCCCGCGTACATCCCCATATGTCTGCATCCAACCGCGCTGCCCAGTTCTCACCCTTTGCAGCACTCACCGGCTATGAAGCTGTTGTAAGTGAAACAGCACGTTTCACAGAGGCAAAAATAACTTTGACAGACGAAGAAAAATCTCTTTTAAATGAACAGCTTCTGCAAATAGCTCAAAATATCGCCAGACATCCTGAGGTGACTCTGACATGTTTCGTCCCGGATCGCCGAAAAAGCGGCGGCTCCTATGTGTGTATTTCCAACCATGTCAAAAAGATAGATACTTATAAACGGTGTCTTATTTTATCCGATGAAAATAACAGAAATGAAAACTATGAAATATCTTTTGATAATATCCTGGAAATTAAAGAAATAAAAGATATATAAATACATGTTTTATCCGATGACAGGCAAGGCAGGCTGACGGCTGCATGCTGTTAAGCGCATATCCGTCTTTTTTATGCGCTGCCTGCCGCTTTTCATCAAAGTAGATCACTTACTCTTGCTCATATCCTCCACAATGTTCCGGACGGTCTCCTCCTCTTCCTCCATTTCCTCCGCGATCACAGAGATATCTTTTCCTTTGGCAAGCTTTTTCCTGATCAGCTCCTTTAATATCTCCTGGCGGCCTTCCTGGCGCCCTTCTTCCCGGGCTTCTCTCCGGTCCAGTTCTCTCTCTTCCCATGCCTGCATATACTTGACATTCACCTCTTCACTG
>CAJFUA010000117.1 GCA_904420085.1 uncultured Eubacterium sp.
GGCGAACTGAACCAGTTCATCCGTCAATCCCTCCACGGCCTGATCAATCCGTTTGACAAGCTCCTGTCGCTCCAAAGGGACGCCTCCTTCCGTTTGGAAACACATTCCCTGGTGGCTCCTTGCAATCCATCACAACAAAATAGCGGGAGGCAGGGGAGAAATTTGTGCATTTCCTATTAGAACACCTCATATTCTAGCAGATTGTGTCCAATTTGTAAAGAGGGAAAATGACAACGCAAAAAATGTATGACATCACAACACAAAACGACATATCAGACAATCTGACGGCGTATTTTCAAGCGCTTTCCAGAATTTTCTGGTGGCTTTTCCTAGCGGCTCCCGGCGGATTTCCGGTGATCAAAAACAATCCGGCCGTCCCCGACAGGGGACAGCCGGATGCGGCGTGATGCAGGGGAACTGTCTGCGCTCCGAGAACCGGGGAGGGCGGCCAGGCGATCCTGAACGGAATCGAAACGGTGCGCGGGGTCAGAGGCAGGCGGCCTCCCACCCGCGCAGCGCGGCCAGCTCCGATGGGGTGTGGAGCCAGTGCTCCCCCTCCTCCAGGACGGTGAGACGGCAGCCGAACCGCCGGGCGAACGCCGTCACGGTCTCCCGGCTGGTCAGGTGGTCCCGCCCGCCGTACAGGATGGCGGTGGGGACCTCCCACCGGGTGACGGGGTGGGCCCGGGTGTACTGGAGGTACCGCCAGGACAATGTCTCGCCGAAATCGGTGGGCAGCTCCCCCGCGATCTCCAGCTGGGCGGCGGTGACACCGGCCCAGCCCATCATGGCGGTGATCAGCTGCTCCATGTCCAGCACCGGGGAGACCAGCAGGGCCTGGTCCAGCTTCCCGCCGCCGCAGGCCAGCAGGGAGAACCAGGCCCCCAGACTGACGGCCCGCAGGGACACCCGCGGCCAGCGGTCCCGGGCCCAGGCTAGCAGGGCCGCCACCTCCGGCACCGCGTCCCAGGGGACGAAGTCCTGGATGGAGCTCCGCCGGACCCCGTGCCGGGGCAGGTCCATGGCCAGCACCTGGGCGCCCCGGGCACAGGCCAGCTCCGCGAAGGGCTTCGCCTCCTCCTTGCAGCCCAGCTTCCCGTGGATATACAGCCAGACCTGGTCCGACGGCTCGCCGTACAGCAGGAGCGGGATCTCCCGGCCGGGCAGGGTCAAGGGCATGGTCTTCACAGGCTCACGCTCCCTTCAGCGGCTTCTGGGCCCGGACCAGCAGCATCATGGGGCGGCGCAGTTCGTCCCGCATGCCGGGCTGGTCTAAGAGCTCCCGGGGCGGCTGGGGTTCCACCACGTGCCGCAGCAGGAGGCCGTTTTCCAGCAGCGTCTCCAGATAGGTGGTCAGAGTCCGGTGGTACTTGATGACCGGCTCCCCCAGGAAGACGGCCTCCCGCCGCCCCTCCGTGAAGTAGCGGTCCACGGGGAAGTGCAGGATCTCCCCGCCCGGGCCGTACCACCAGTCCTGGGAGCCGTAGGCGGTAAAGGTGGGGTGCTCCACAGAGAAGACCAGGTCCCCGCCGGGCCGCAGCCACCGGCAGATCCGCTCCGCCAGGGGCGGGAAGTCCCGGACATAGTGGAACGCCAGGGAGCTGAACACGATGTCCAGGGAGCCCGCCGGGAAGTCCACGTCCTCCATGGCGGCCTGGCGGTAGGTGATGCGGGGGTCCGGGTGCAGCTCCCGGGCCCGCTCCAGCATCCGGCGGGAGAGGTCCACCCCGATGACGGAGGCGGCCCCGTGGTCCGCGGCGTACCGGCAGTGCCAGCCGTATCCGCAGCCCAGGTCCAGCACCGCCCGGCCGGAAAAGTCCGGCAGGATGCGCTCCAGGGCGGGCCACTCGCCCGCGCCCCGCAGGCCCAGGCGGGAGCGGCTCATCTGGCTGTATTTCTCAAAAAAGCGGGCGTCATCATACTTGTTCTCTTTCATAAAAACCTCGCAGAGATTCAGAATCTGGGATCACAGGCCGGTGCGGTAGAGGGGGATGACGCAGATTACCGGCTCCTCATAGGGGTGGGCGGCCTTGACAGCAGCGATGACCGCGTCCACCCGCTCCGTGGGGCAGGTGACCTCCACCTTCAGCTCCGGCTCGGAGCTGATCTCCCCGACGGTGCCCGCATAGGGCCGGGTGCCCGGCAGCGGGCGCCAGCAGCCGGTGACGGAGCTGTAGGAGAGGCAGCTGTCATAGCGGCCGATATGGCCGGCGTCCGCCTGCCGCAGGGCCTCCTGCAGCTGGGGCAGGTGGATCTCTGGGATATAGATTTCCAGCTTGCAGTAGGGGAAGTCCGTCATGAGGCGCCTCCCATCTTGTCCAGCAGGTCCCGGATCTCGTCGGCCAGGTCCTCCAGCGCCTCGTGCTGGTCGGCCCAGACCTCGTACTCCGGGGACTCCATGTCCTCCGGCTCCTGCTCATCCAGCAGGGCGATCCGCTCCTGGGTGGATGCCAGGAGCTCAATCAAGGACTGCCGGTCCCGGCCGGACAGGTCCGGCGGGTCCCCGCAGGGCGGAAAGAAGAGAAACTCGGCCATCGGCGGCACCTCCTGTATTTTGATGGGGTTCCCCCTCATGATACCATACCGGGCCCGGATGCACAACCGCCGGCGGAACGCAGGACAGGAAGCGGGAGGGGGCTTGCCCCCTCCCGCTTCCTTACTATTAAATATGTGTAGGTCCTTAATCCCGGA
>CAJFUA010000118.1 GCA_904420085.1 uncultured Eubacterium sp.
CATTGATACAGAATGAAAGAGTATGATCTCCTAAGGAGTTCCGTGAATGCACGGACTCCTTTTTCGTTTCCAGGACCTTCCATAAAGATGAGAAATCCCGGAGTTTTCTCATTACTCGAAGCCTGATTTTATTACATCCGCTTCAAGATTAATGAGAAATCCGGGGTTTTTCTCATTAGTCCAGCTGAGAGATGATTTCTCATCTATTTTGCAACGACCCCTTAGTATGATGTCTCAAACGTTATTCGCCTGCAACAGAGAGTTTGCCAACCCAGACAGAGGGCGCCCCAATCATTGTGAAGCCACTGGGCAGTTGGAATTGCAGATCCGAACCGATTTCCTTGACCTGTTTCAGCATATCAAAGAAATTACCGGATATTGTAAAGGATGTGACCGCTTCCGCTTTCACACCATTTCGAATCATGAAACCACCGCATTGAATCGAGAAATCTCCTGTGATCGCATTGGTTCCTGCATGCAACCCTGTTACGCTGGTTACATACACGCCCTGCTCCACGGCTTTCATCATTTCCGCCAGAGACTTCTCTCCTGGTTTTACGTAAAACGTATACGGGCTGGTCTCTACGGTTCCCGCATAGCCTGCTTTGCTGGCATTTCCTGTCGTATTCACTCCGGCCTTATCCGCCGTTTTATGGTTATATAGAAGTGTTTCCAGTACCCCCTCACGGATCACCGCTTTGGTATACGTCGCCGTTCCTTCCGCATCAAACGGAATCGCGACCATACTATCTTTGTAGAACGGATCATCCATCACCGTCACACAGGACGCCGCGATCGGCTGTCCTTCCTGACCTCCCAACAGAGACATCCCTTTCTGGGCCTGTCCGGCATCAAAAATAGGCACATAAGCTTCCAAAATGGAGCCCATGGCGTCCGCATCCAGAATCACATCGTATATCCCTGTCGGTACGCTGCCCGCTCCGATCTTGGCAACGGCATTTTCCACTGCCTTGCGCGCTAGTGTCCGAAAGACATCGGGGTGGAATGGCTTCGCTTCGTATTGGCTGCCGCTATACTGCGTGTCTCCTTCTTTTACCACAGCCATGATGCCCGCCACCTGCTCTTCGTACTCATGCTGCAGATCCAACCCCTTCGAGTTGATGATTCTTACCTTTCCGCGCACATGCGCCACCGTGCTCATAGAGCCGCCCTGTACTCTCGCATCCGTCTCCTTAGCTTCTCTTTGTATCTTGAGAGCCGCCTCCTGCAGGTCTATTGCAGGAAGCTCTGATGATTCCACTTCCTGATAGTGGTCGCAGGGACCATAGATCTTCGTTTCCTCTTCGGTTTCTAACGTCTGCGCATTCTCCATGGCGATCCGAACCAGTTCATGCGCCTGCTCCGGAGTAAACCATTCTGTAGCACTGTATCCCGTCTTTCCGTTTAGAATGCAGCGAAAACCCACACCACATTCCATGTCGCTGGAAAATGAAGAGATTTCCTGGTTGATTCCCTTACTCTGTGTATTCTCTTCTTCCGTATAATAAAGTTCATATTCCTGAAGGCCAGCCTTCAAAGCTTCTTCCTTTACAAGTTCCTGAAACGCTTCAAATGTCATCTCTCTCCCCCCTTAACGTCCGCCTACGGTAATCGACGAAACACGAATCAACGGCTGTCCCACATTCGTAGGAATACTGCCGCTCGCAGAACCACACATACCCTGCGCAGATTCCAGATTCGATCCGACTCGGTCGATATTCAACAGGATTTCCGAGCCTTTACCGATCAGGCTCGCCCCTCTTACCGGCTCGCAGATTTCACCATTTCGCACCATATAGCCCTCCAGAACCGCGAAGTTGAACTCTCCGGTGACGGGATTCACGGAACCGCCGCCCATAGCCTTTGCATATAAACCATACTCCATGGAAGAAATGATCTCTTTTCGATCATCCGTTCCATTCGCAATATACGTGTTGCTCATGCGTGAAGTCGGTTCGAAATGATAGTCCTGCCGTCTGCCACATCCATTCGGCTCCATCCCCATTCGGCGACCGCCCAGACGATCGACCAAATACGACTTCAAAATCCCATTTTCAATGAGAACATTCTTCTGCGTGGGGTGTCCTTCATCATCTATATTATTTGATCCCCAGGAATTGGGCTCCGTTCCATCATCAATGGCTGTCACTTTGTCGGAGGCAATCTTCTGCCCCAGTTTCCCAGAGAACTGACTCCTTCCCGTTGCCACGCTGGTTGCTTCCAGAGAATGACCGCAGGCCTCATGGAAAATGACACCTCCAAAACCATTCTCAATCGCCACCATCATACGGCCTGCCGGACAATATCCTGCGTGCAGCATGGTGACTGCCTGCCTCGCGGCTTCTTTTCCCGTCGCTTCCGGATCAATAAAGTCAAACATTTCCATGCCCATACGGCGTCCCGGGCCGCAAATACCCGACTGATTTTCACTCCCATTCGATGCAATCGCGGTCACCGACAAGCGCGTACGCACCTGCCGATCTTCCGTCAAAAGGCCCTCGCTATTAGCGATCAGAATATTTCTATCCACATGCAAGAGGCGCGCCTGCGTCTGAACGATTTCTTGATCGTATCCCACTGCAGCCTGATATGCCATGTGCAAGATATCCGCCTGTTCCTTGTTGCTCACATCCGCTGTCACTCTTCGAATCGCATGAATATTGGGAAAAAGACGCTCTTCCAACCGAATCGAGACTCCTTCCCCACTTTCTCCCAAGACGTCTGCCACACGGGCAGCACAGCGCATCAAACCGCTATAGGAAGTATCCGAAGTCGATGCATATACACTCCTGGTCCCTTTCAACACCCGAATTCCTACACCGGAAATCATACGATTGGATATTTCATCTACTTTACCTCCTGCAGCCTGCATCAACCCATGCTTTGTATGCTCCGCGAAGATCTCGGCAAAATCCGCTCCCGAAGCCATAGCCCTTCCTAATAGACTGCTCAGAAGACTTTTTTCTAAAATCACGAATAAGATCCTCCCTTCTATTCTTTTACGCCCCATATCGGGTTCTTTAAGTATAGCACCATATCCGCCAAAATGCAAATCGAAAATGCCTTCTCCTCCCAGCCACAAAAAAATGGGCGCCTGACTTTTCGTCAGACGCCAATCTATATTGGAGGAGAAAATAAAAATGAAGATATAAACATGAAAAAGTTTTGATGGTTA
>CAJFUA010000119.1 GCA_904420085.1 uncultured Eubacterium sp.
CTGATCTTGCCGAACAGCCGGCCGTTGTTGTCGATCACCTTCATGCCTGACCCTCCCGCTCCACAGCGACCACCGGGCCGCTGGCCATATAGCCTTCGCCTTTGATATAGGTGGTGATACCCACCCGCAGCTCATAGCCACCGTCCAGCACAAAGCCGGCGTCCGACTCGGTACAGGGGGACTCCACCGTCACCAGGATGTCCTCATAGCCCTCGATGGGGGCGTCCACATACCGGCGCTCCTCCTGGTCCAGCACCTGGGCGACGGCGGGCACCGCCTCGCAGGAGACCACCGTGCCCAGGGCATAGTTCTTGATGTTGTCGGTCAGCTTGTCCCCCGCCTCGATGAGGGAGGAACTCCCCTCGGCCCACCGCTGGAAGCGGACGGTGTAGCGCACGGTGGAGGCGAAGGAGGGATCGGCGGCCTCCTGGGCGGCGGGCCGCAGGGCCAGCCAGGCCAGCACCCCGCCCACGACCAGCGCCAGGATCAGGATGATGGCGTCAAACAGGTTCAGCCGCAGGCGGAAGTTCGATTTGTTTTGTTCCATGTCATACTCCTTTCAAAACCTGACGGTAGACCTCCTCCACCCGGCGGGCAAAGGCGGCTCCGGTGAATTCTTGCTCATACAGGGCCTGTGCGGCACGGCCCATGGCCGCCCGCTCCCCGGGGCTGTTCATCAGCCGCTCCAGGGCGGCGGCCAGAGCGGCGGGGTCCCGGCTGGGAAAGAGCAGGCCGGTCTCTCCGTCCCGCACCACCCAGGGGTTGCCCCCGTAGTCGCTGGCCACGGTGGGCAGGCCCAGGCTCATCCCCTCCAGCAGGGCCATGGAGGTGGCCTCGGTGCCCCAGGAGGCGTTGAGCTGCACGTCCAGAATGTTCAGCAGGGCGGCCACATCGGACCGGAAGCCTAGCAGCATGACCGCGTCGGCCACCTCCGCCTCCCGGACGGCCTGGGCCACCTCCTGTTCAAAGGAGCCGGTCCCGGCCACCAGAATCCGGAAGTTGTACACCCCCCGGTCCTTCAGCAGCCGGGCAGCCCGGACCAGGTCCAGGTGGCCCTTGTAGTCCTCCAGCCGGGCCAGGATGCCAAAGACCACCGCCCCCGGCGGCAGGCCCAGCTCCTGTCTCAGGGCCGCCTGTTCCGCTGGACTGGTCCGGGGGACGGGGGCCACCCCGTTCATCACTACGGTGATCTTGTCCGGAGAGACGCCGGAATCCACCAGATTGTCCCGGGCGGCGGGGCTGACGGCGATGATCCGGTCGGCGTAGTGCTCATTGACCCACTTGTTCACCCACCGCCCCGGGGGATACCGGAGCTTGGCGGGGACGGGAAAGGCGGAGTGCCGGCTGTATACCACCGGCACGCGCAGCCGTTTGGCGGCCACGCGGCCGGACAGACAGCCGTGGGTGTGGACCAGGTCGGGCTTCACCCGGGCGATTAGGTCTCTCAGTACCCCCACGTCCCCCCGGTCATAGGACCGGTCTGCCATGGCGTCCGCCTCATAGACCTGGGCCCCCGCCTCCTCCAGAGGGGCCTTCAGCAGGCTGCCCCGGGGGACGGCGGCCAGGGTCTCGAACTGGGAGGTGTCGGCGTATTTCAGGTAGTTCAGGATCACCCGGCCCGCCCCGCCGATGTTGGTGTCACTGATCAGGTTCAGCACCCGCGTCATGTCCACAGCCTCCCCTGGGCCATGGAGCTGCGCCGGGCGGCGGCGGCCCCCAGGGCCAGATAAGCCCAGAACAGGAACATGACCCGGTAGTTATAGAAGGAGTAGTCGGTCATGGCCTGGACCATGAAGCCGCACACGCCGGCGGTGAAGGCGATCTGGAGCATCCGGCTGGTCCGGTCCTTCTCCCGGCCCAGGGCGGAGCACATCATGCGGAAATAGACAAAGAGCAGGATCACAAAGACGGCCAGCGCCACGATGCCCGCGTCGCACACGATCTGCAAAAACAGGTTGTGGGAGTGGGGGGCGATGATTCCATTATAGCTGTAGGCCGGGTAGACCATGTTGAAAGCTGCGTCCCCCGGGCCGATGCCGCACATCCAGTAGTCCTTCAGCATGGCCAGCACCCCCATCCAGATATACACCCGATAGGAGGTGGAGTTGTCCCCCAGGTTGCCGATGCTGGCGAACCGGTCGATCACCGCGTCGGGCAGGACGAAGTACAGGGCCACCAGGGCCACCGGGGCCAGGAGGATCAGCCGGGGGTTCCACAGCAGGACGAACACCACCCCGGCAAAGAGCAGGCCCAGCCAGGCCCCCCGGGAGAAGGTGAGCACCATGCACACGCACATGACGGCGCAGCAGGCCAGATAGAACAGCCGCCGGGGCCAGCTCTTGGC
>CAJFUA010000120.1 GCA_904420085.1 uncultured Eubacterium sp.
AAAGAGACAAAGGCGCAAACCTCTGCGGTACCACTCTTCTTGCCGGGGCGCAAGTGCTCCGGCCACTCAAGTCCGCCCAATAACGGGGGCAACCGAAGGAGCCTACTGCCCTTCCGGGGTTCAGTTCCTCTGCTCCAAGGTGATCTTCGCTGCGCCCGCCCGCCGCCTCGCACCACGCCGGCGGCTCTCTGCAGGGTAGGGACGCTGTTACTGTCCTCATCTTCACATTTTGTTCCTATTCAATATGTGTAGTATCTTATCGGGTTTCTCCGCCGCTGTCAAGAGGAAAATCCGCCGGGCCCCTTCCGCAGGCAAGCGGCGGTGCGCCCGCGCTACCGGCGGTTGGACCGCCGCCAGATCTTCTGACGCTGGGCCGCGGCGATGAGCTCCTCCCGAAAGTCGGGATGGGCGATGGAGATGAGCAGTTCCGCCCGCTCCCAGGTGGTGCGGCCCACCAAGTTCACCGCGCCGTACTCCGTCACCAGGAAATAGGTCTGGCTGCGGGGGTCGGTGACGATGTCCCCCTGGAAATAGGGCACGATGCAGGAGCGGCGCTCTCCCGTCTTGTCCCGGAAGGTGGAGGTCATGCACAGAAAGGACTTCCCGCCCCGGGACATGGAGGCCCCGGTGACAAAGTCCAGCTGGCCGCCAGTGCCGCTGATATGGCGCAGGGCGGAGCTCTCCGCCGTGACCTGGCCATACAGATCGGCGGATAGGCAGCTGTTGATGGAGATCATGTTGTCCAGCTTGGCGATGACCTCCGGGTCGTTGACGTACTCCAGGGGACAGATCATCACCCCCGGGTTCTCCTCCAGCCAGTCATACAGCCGCTGGGAGCCGAAGGCGATGCCCGTGACCCCCTTGTGGCGCAGCAGGGTCTTTTTCCGGTTGGTGAGCTTGCCCGCCTCGTGCAGGTCCACATAGGCGTCGGAGCACAGCTCGGTGTGCATGCCCAGGTCCTTCACGTCGGACTGGGCCAGCATGGATCCCATCAGCCGGGGGATGCCGCCGATGCCCAGCTGGATGGTGGCCCCGTCCCGGATATAGGGAAAAATGTGGTCGGCGATCTGCCGCTCCTCCGGTTCGGGCTCCTCGGGCAGCACCTGGGGCAGGGGGCCGTGCTCCCCCTCCACCACGCAGTCCACCTGGGAGATGTGGATGCACTCGTCAAAGCCCCCGAAGATCCGGGGCAGGCGCTCGTTCACCTCCAGGATGACCACATCTGCCTTGTCCAGAATGCCTCGGGCCACTCCCGCCGCCCCGGAGAAGTTGAAAAATCCGTGCCGGTCCATGGGCGTCACGCACATCATGGCCACATTGACGGACAGAAAATGCCGGTAATAGGGGACCACGTTGCGGAAAACCATGGGGATGTAGCTGCACAGCCCCCGGTCGGACAGCTGGCGCTCATAGTCGGAAAAGTGCCAGCTGTTATAGGTAAAGTGCTCCCGCTCCGGGTCGCACTCCACCGTCTGGATGGGTCCGAAAATCAGGTTGCCCCGGATCTTTACGTCCCGCAGCTCATCCCGGCGCGCCGCCAGTGCCCGGTCCAGCAGGACCGGAAACCCGATGGAGGTGGTATAGTCCACCCAGTCGCCGCTCTTCACCACCTGCACCGCCTGTTCCGGTGTGCGCAGTTTCGCCCGATACTCCTCATATACGCCCATGAGCCACCTCCGGCCTCGTTTTCCCCATTGTACCGGCTTTCCCGCCCGCCGTCAAGGCGGGCCCTTGCCCCAGAGCGCCGGGCGTGGTACTATAGTTCCAAACAAACGGGGAGGTGCGTGTGCATGAAATTCGCGTTTTTGATTATGGGGCCCTTTGACCGGGCAGAGGACCACGCCGCCATTCACGGCGGCAGCGCTCAGATCGTGGGGGTGTCCAGCGTGGAGGAGGCCTGCCGTGCGGCGGAGGACCTGCTGGCCCAGGGCGTTGGCTGCATCGAGCTGTGCGGCGCCTTCGGCCCCGAAGGGGCCCGGGCTGTGATCGCCGCCACCGGCAACCGGATCCCCGTGGGCTACGTCGCCCACCTTCCGGAGCAGAACGCGGTCTACCGGGCGGCATTTCCCGAATGACCGCTCCCCATATCCGGGGGCACCCTTCAAGGGGGCTGTCCCCGGTTTTTTGGCCATTTTGCTAGGAATTGCAAAGTTTTTGTTAAGTTCCTGTTTCCGCTCTTGTTTTCATGTCAAAACTGTTTATAATAAATTTTACTTCAGGGGCCTCCGCCAGCTGCGGCGGCCCGCATTTTACTGTGTTTTGGGCGGAAAATCAACCCCCGGCATGCAGAGCATTACTGGAGATTATGATATGAAAAAGCTGCTGTTCATCTATAATCCCACTGCTGGCAAGGGTTCGGCCAGGAACCGGCTCTCCGCAGTTTTGGACCGTTTTACCAAGGCCGGCTTTCTGGTCACCGCCTACCCCACGCAGGAAAAGGGGGATGCCACCCGGGCGGCCCGGGAGCTGGGCCCTAAATTTGACCGGGTGGTGTGCTGTGGGGGCGACGGGACTTTGAGCGAGACCGCCGCCGGCCTGGTGGACCTGCCTCATCCCCCTGAGCTGGCCTATGTGCCCGCCGGCTCCACCAACGACTGCGCCCACAACCTCCGCCTGCCCCTGAATCTGGAGCAGGCCGCCGACATCGCAGCAGGGGAGGGGACCGCCCATCCCTGGGACGTGGGCCGTTTGAACGGCCGGCCCTTTATCTATGTGGCTGCTTTCGGCGCCTTCACCAATGTGGCCTACGACACGCCCCAGGACATGAAGAACACCTTCGGTCACCTGGCCTATATCTTGGCCGGCATCGGCCAGCTGCCCAACATCGCCCCCTATCACCTGCGGGTGGAGCATGGGGACACAGTGATCGAGGACGACTTCCTCTATGGCATGGTGTGCAACACCTTCTCGGTGGCGGGCATGAAGGCCCTGCCCCCCGACCAGGTGGTGCTGGACGACGGGCTGTTCGAGGTCCTGCTGGTCAAAAAGGACATCCGCATCGAGGATGTGACCAACGCCCTCCAGGCCCTCATCTGCCAGTCTCCCATCCAGACGGGGGCGGTGGTCTCCTTCCAGGCCTCCAGCGTGACCATCACCGCTGACAAGCCCATCCCCTGGACTCTGGACGGCGAGTATGGCGGCACCTGGGACGTCAGCCGGGTGGAAAACTGCCGCCAGGCCCTCACCGTCATCCAGGGGCCGTGATCCGCACCGCTCCTTTCCCCCCGTTCTGACCAGGCCGCCCGGCTGACCGCCGGGTGGCCTCAGTTTGTCAAAAAAGCCTCGCAGAGTTCGCACCCGCAGGTGCGAATCAAATAGGATCCATTTTCTCCGGCGACATGTGCGTCGGGGAAAATACTTCTCAGGCTGCAAGTGTGGCATTTGTCCGCTTACAGCGGACAAATGATGCGCGCAGCAGACTGCAGCTTCCTCGAAAAGGGTGCGAAGCGCCTTTTCGACAGTCTCAGGGCCGCCCGGCTGACCGCCGGGCGACCTTTCGTTTTTGTCCCCCTCCGGGGCTGGACAGGACCGCGTCCCTT
>CAJFUA010000121.1 GCA_904420085.1 uncultured Eubacterium sp.
CGGCCACCTTGTACTGCTTGCCGCCGGTCTCAATGATTGCGTGCATGGATTTTCAACTCCTTCATATACGGGCTCGCTCTTACAGGCGGGGCCCGGAACGCTGATCCGGCGGCTCCACTTGGACACCTGCTCAATGCGGCTCAACTAGTTTACCAGCGGCAGGGACAATTGTCAAGAGAAAATGCGGTTTTTCAATGTTTTTTCAAAATGATCTTCTCAAATCGGATGGCTCTGCCGCAGCCCGGCGGGGAATTTAGAATTTTTTAAGATTTCTTTTACCCGCCCTAAACCTGGCGGCGCTATCATGGTCAAGCAATGCCGTGCCGCCTGTCTTTGGCGTGAAAAACTCCTTGACCTTCCCCCCGCTGGAAGGAGTATTCTTTGACCTGGATCGGAGGTGTGAATGTAAACGATTCATGAATTTTGTCCGGGAGCCCGTTGACATATGACAAGGTGTCATCTATACTCTATGACAATCTGTCATATCACACTCAAAAGAGGGATGTCCATGCCCAGCACCACGTTCTTCAATCTCCCTCCCGCCAAACGGGAGAAATTGCTGGGGGCGGCGCGTCAGGAATTTGTCCGCGTCCCCTATGCCCAGGCTTCTATCAACAAGATCATCCGGGCGGCCCAGATCCCCCGGGGCAGCTTCTACATGTACTTCGCCGACAAGGAAGACCTGTTCATCTACATCCTTGCGGGATACATAGACGCGCTGCTGTCCCTGATGGCCAGGCTGTTGGAGGAGGCGGAGGGCGATCTGTTTTGTGCGTTTCAGATGCTGTATGACCAGGCCTGGCGGGACCAGCCCCCCGACGCGCTGGAGGACTTCCGCCGGATCCTGGCCAACAACAAGGGGATGGAGCAGGGAGCTCTGCTCCGCTCCATGGGCATGGAACAGCGCGTGGAGCGGCTGATCCCGCTGATCGACCAAAGCCGGCTGTCTCTGCGGCGGCCGGAAGACCTGAGGGATATGCTGCACATCCTTATCGCCGTGACGGCCCCGGCAGTGTGCAGGGCAGACTTCTCGTGGTCGGATCAGGAGGGCAGCGCGCACTACCGCGCCATGCTGGATATTCTCAAGCGGGGCATGCAAGCCCCGGTCCAAGCAAACTGAAAAGGAGACAACATATGGAAACGATACAGACCAAGCCGGAGGAACTGGACCCCCAGGTGCAGCCTGAAGAGGAGGCGCCCGCCTTCCAGGCCCCCAAGAAGAAGCGCAAGTGGCGCAAGCGGCTGATCATCGCCCTGGTCCTGGTGGCAGCTATTTTCTTCCTGCTCATCCGGCCCATGCTGAGCACCGGACAGCAGCTGCTGGCCCTGACCTATCTGTCGGACACCGCCCAGATCCGGGACATGACCGTCCAGGTCTCCAGCACGGGCACTGTCACCCCCATCGACTCCTACCGTGTCAACGCCCTGGCCACGGGAGAGGTGGTGGAGGCGCCCTTTGAGGAGGACGAGTGGGTGGAGGAGGGCCAGCTGCTCTACCGCATCGACTCCAGCGACGCGGACAACACCATTCAGCGCAGCCAGCTGTCGGTGGAGCAGGCCCAGCTGAGCTATAACGCCGCGCTGGAGGGCATGACGCCCACTTCAAACGTCTCCGGCGTGGTGCAGACTCTGCATGTCAAGGTAGGGGACTCCGTCACCGTGGGCAGCCCCATTGCCGACATTCTGGACTCGTCCACCATGACCATCTCCATCCCCTTCCACAGCACCGATGCGGCCTCCTTCTATGTGGGCCAGCAGGGTACCCTCACGGTGGACGGCACGCTGGAGACCATCACCGGCACCATCCAGTCCATCTCCGGCGCGGATGAGGTGGGGACGGGCGGCGTTCTGCTGCGGCAGGTGGAGTTCCGGGTGAACAATCCCGGCGCGCTGACCCCCGAGCGCTCCGCCACCGCCATGGTGGGCTCCGTCGCCTGTGCCGGGTCGGGCACCTTTGAATATGCCGTGCAGAAGACTGTCTCCGCCGCCACTTCCGGCGACATCACCGCCCTTTACGTCTCCGCCGGCGACCGGGTGAGCAACGGCACGGTCCTGTGCTCCATCGGCGGCACCGCTGCGGAGAACACCCTGGCCAACGCCCGTATCGCTCTGGAGACCGCGCAGCTGACCCTGGAGAGCGCGCTGGACGCCCTGGACAACTACACCATCACCGCTCCCATCTCCGGGACCGTGGTGGAAAAGAATTTCAAGGAGGGGGACAACATCGACTCCACTACCCTCTCCACGGCGGGCGGCAGTCTGGCCGTGATCTACGACATGTCCACCCTGACCTTTGAGATGAATATCAACGAGCTGGACATCAATAAGATCCAGGTGGGCCAGGAGGTGACCATCACAGCCAGCGCTGTGGAGGGACAGACCTTTACAGGCGTGGTGGACACGGTCAGCATCAACGGCACCACCGTCAGCGGCATGACCACCTACCCCATTACCGTGAGGATCAACGACCCGGGCGACCTGAAGCCGGGCATGAACGTCTCCGCTGATGTGATCGTGGAGCGGGTGGGTCAGGTGCTGTGCGTACCGGTGGAGGCGGTCAACCGGGGCGGCGAGCAGCCCTATGTGCTGGTGGCCGGCGAGGGCGCCCTGGATGAAAACGGCAATGTGGCCGACGTATCCAAGCTGGAGCGCCGGGAGGTCACGTTGGGCCGCAATGATGACAGCTACATCGAGATCACCGGCGGCCTGGCCGAGGGCGAGATCGTGGTCTGGGAGAATCAGGTGAGCAACCCCTTGGCCGCACTGGTGGGATAAGAGGGGCGGACCATGGGACATCTGATCGAATTTCGGCAGGTCTATAAGATCTACCAGATGGGCGACACCCAGGTCCATGCCCTGGACGGGGTGAGCCTGACCATCGACAAGGGCGAGTTCGTGGCCATTGTGGGCCAGTCCGGCTCGGGCAAGTCCACCGCCATGAACATCATCGGGTGCCTGGATGTGCCCACACGGGGCGAGTACTATCTGGGCGGCGTCAATGTGTCCACCATGGATGACGACCAGCAGGCGGAGATCCGCAACAAGATGCTGGGCTTCATCTTCCAGCAGTATAATCTGATTCCCAAGCTCAATGTGCTGGAGAATGTGGAGCTGCCCCTGCTCTATGCCGGCGTGCCTGAGCGGGAGCGCCGGGAGCGCGCCATCGCCGCCCTGGAGCGGGTGGGCCTGGAAAACAAGTGCAAAAACCTGCCCAGCCAGCTCTCCGGCGGCCA
>CAJFUA010000122.1 GCA_904420085.1 uncultured Eubacterium sp.
ATGGCCAACAGCCGGCTGATCACCTCGCTCTCCCACGATTTGCGTACTCCCCTGACCAAACTGATGGGGTATCTGGATATTCTCCGTCTGAATAAGTGCCGGGGCGAGGAACAGCGGGCAGAATACCTGCGTAAGGCCTCAGACAAAGCGCTGCAGATGCGCGCCCTTTCCGACGAAATGTTTCGCCATTTTCAGATCGGCAATTTACTGGAGCCCGAGGAAGGCCGGGAGATGGTCTCCGGTCCTCTGTTCTTGGGGCAGCTTCTTTGTGAGCAATGCTTTGATTTGGCGGAGGCGGGCTTTATCGCGGAGCCACCGGTAGTAGACGGGAACTATCGGCTGTATATCCGGACCGAGGACATCTGCCGCGTCTTTGACAACTTGTTCACCAATTTGAAAAAATATGCCGCTCCTGCCAGCCCCATCCTGCTGTCTGTGCGGGAGGAAAACGATTTCGTGGCAATCGAGTTAAGGAACCGAGCGGGAAAGGGTGAACAAACTGACAGCCGCGGGATTGGACTGCCCACTGTTCGGACCTTGTTGGCACGCAATGGGGGACATATGGATATATCTCAGCTTGAAGAGGATTACCGCACGACTGTTTGGCTGCCTAAGGCGCCAGAGTAGGATACACACCATAGTGAAATAACAAAGCAGGTCCCAGAGGCCCCACCGAATATTCGGTGGGGCTTTTTTGCTGTGAAGTTAAGAATTTTTAAGATTTACACCCCATTGAGATTTAAGATTTTGCCGGTATTCTGATGCCATACCGGGTGCGGCGTTCAATTCCGAAAGAACATACAGAGAGGATGTGTGTAAAGATGGTGCGCAGACGACATTTCTTTTTGATTTCCGCCTTGCTGCTCCTGTTGGGCGGGTGTCTGTGGATATACTGGGCCAAAACTGGCTCCAAAACGCTGGATCGGGAGGCTCAAGCCGGAATCATCCGGCAAATGGCGGAACAGCCCTCCAGTTGGCGCGGCTGGGACCTGCTGCATACAGCTGACCCTAGCTGGACTGACCCACAGCGGGCAGAACGGTCCGTTCAGCCTGTCCCCCAGCCGCTTTCTCCACCAGAGCCCTTTTTTCTGGTAGACGACTCTCTGAGCCTTACCCCCCAGGAAGCAGCCCGAGCGGCGGTGCATGGCATGCTCCATTACATTAAGGCGAATGGAGCGGGAGAGGGATATGAGCTGTTGGAGATTCGGGTAGACGATCCTAAACTGATTGGCCAGGAGGAAATCGTCCAGCGGGCTCTGGCCCGCTGCGGTACCCCAGAGCTAAACCGGTGGACAAAAGAGCAGCTTCAGGTATGGTGTCGGGGATTCTTCCAGCGATATCCAGGGCTGGCAGACGGTATGTGGATGGTAGAACCGTCCTTTTCAGTGAAGTGGACGGGAGAGATCGCCGGGGTGCCCTATGAGACCTGTGTAAACAGCGGGCTGGCCGACGAGGATGGATTTGTGGATCTTCCGGCTGTATTTCGAAACCCTGCACGCCACAGTCCCCTGCTGCTGATCCGGCAGGGACATCAATACCGTCTCCAGCACGCTGAGGCATTTTTCGCCCAGTATGGCGAGAGAAGCGGAAATGGAAAATACTCCTGAGCAAACAAAACGAAAGGACGTGACACAATGCAGTTATTTGATCGGATCAAGGGCGGCGCTGGCGGAGGGCTGCCCAAACGGCTCCTGACCCTGACTCTGGTTGCCGCCCTGCTGGCAGGAGGAGGCTTCGGTGTGGTTCGCCTGTTGGGAACGGGGAGGGGCGGGGAACAGATCGTCACTGACCTGGTGACCCGTGATACCATCCAGAGTACGGTGAAAGGGACTGGAGTGGCTGCGGCCAGGGAGTCAGTCCCGCTGAATCCGCCAATCAGTGCTACAGTTTTGGCTCTCCATGTCAAGGAGGGGGATAGCGTGGAGAAGGGAGCTGTTCTCTATGAACTGGATCCCACCGAGGCGCAAAAGACGGTTGAGGAGGCCAAAAAAAGCCTGGCAGATGCAGAAAAGGGACTTACCAGCGCGGCAGAGCGGCTTCAGACCGCTCAGAAACAGCTCTCGGAGGTGGAACAGGAGTATCAGAAACTGCTGGCCTCCCGGTCCGACCTGACGGTGACTGCTCCTTTTGACGGGAAACTGGTAGAAACAACCTCCCTTCTGCCTGATACAGAGATCTCCGCCGGACAGAAGCTAGCCACTCTGGTCAGTTCCAACCGGCTCCAGCTGTCCCTCTACTACAGCTATGCTTATCTGGACCAACTCCAGGTGGGGCAGACGGTCAGTGTGTCTATCCCGTCCATCATGGCCGTGGTGCCAGGAAAGGTCAATGAAATCAACAAGGTAGAATTTATCACACCAGAGGGTTCTAAATGTTTTGAGGCGGTGGTGACCCTGAACAACCCCGGAACATTGACCGAAGGGATGGCGGCCACTGCCGTCCTGACCGAAAATGGTTCCTCCATTTATCCCTATCAAAACGGGATGCTGACCTACCAAGAGAGGCGGGAGGTGGCAGCCAAAGTGGCGGGTCCCCTCAAGACCAGCTATCTAAAAAATTTCGCGCCGGTGAAAAAAGGGCAAGCCATCCTGATTCTGGGGCCGGAGGAGCTGGACCGACAGATCGAAGAAAAGCGAGCGTCCGTTGCTTCGGCGCAGGAAGGGGTGGAATCGGCCCGCACTGCGGAGGAGGCGGCCCGGGAGGCTCTGGCCACCGCCCAGGAAAAGGTGAAAAAGGCCGTGGAGCAGGAGGACGGGATGGTCGTCAAGGCCCCCATCTCAGGCACCGTGCTCACCTGCCTGCTGGAGCAGGGGGAAAAGGCGGACGCTGGCCAGCTTGGAATCCTGCTGGCTGACACATCAGTGATGCGCATTGAGATTCAGGTAGACGAGCGCAATGTAAGCAAGGTACGCAGCGGCATGGCATGCACGGTCACCCAGAGCGGTTCAGCGGGAGAGGAGACCATTTTGGAAGGAACAATAGAAAGTGTCAGCATGACTGGAAAGTCGGAAAACGGCGTCTCCTTTTTCCCTGCTGTGGTAAAGGTGGAAAATGAG
The DNA here is from genome assembly GCA_904420085.1 of uncultured Eubacterium sp. Lineage (GTDB taxonomy): Bacteria > Bacillota > Clostridia > Lachnospirales > Lachnospiraceae > Eubacterium_G. Next base: position 3,057 of record CAJFUA010000122.1, read on the forward strand.
GAAGGAGCCATGATGAATGGCATGTCTGTGGAGTATGAGCTGGTCCTGGCCCAGTCAGAGGATTGCCTGGTAGTACCCGCACAGGCGGTCCAGGACACCGAGCAGGGCAGCTGTCTCTTTGTCAGGGCAGGCCGCCGTCCTGACAACGCCATCGATCTGGGAGAGGGAGTGGAAATCCCCAAGGGCTTCTACGCGGTGCCAGTGGAGACCGGGCTGTCCAACAGCGCTCAGGTGGAGATCAAAA
>CAJFUA010000123.1 GCA_904420085.1 uncultured Eubacterium sp.
AAGCTGTTATCCAGAGCGGCGCGCACCCGCTCGAAAGCCTCCCCTTTTCTTCCCGGTTCCGAATAATCCGCCACAAAGACCGTCTGCGCTACGGAACCCATTCCCGGCGCACCCGTCACATGAAATCGGATGGCGGAAAGAATTTCCTCATCCATTATACCATATTTTTTATTCGCGATGACAGCGCCTGCCGGTCCGTGGACAATGGCCGCACTGCCCCCCTTCGTCTCATCATACAGCGGCAGCAGCTCCGGCGCCAGCCAGTGCAGCTGCTTCTCCGTAATTCCCTTTGCACAGTCATGCAAAAGCCCGCCGAGATAGCATTTATCTCGGTCAAAACCATATTTTTCCGCGATGCGGGCGCTCTCCTCCGCCACACGCAGTGTGTGGGCGAAGCGCTCCGGCTTCAATCTCGCCTTCATGTCGGACAGCGCATAGGCTTTATCAAAAGGGAGAGGCTTGCTGTATAAATCCTTCTCCAAAATATACGCAAGTACATCCCTGGGGACCAGCTCCGCAATGGACAAACCGCACAGTCTTCGTCTCCGGATTTCCTGCGAAGAGACATCCACGCCCGGCATTTCTACAAATTCTATGGTCGCGCCCTTTCGCCTGTTCTCCCGCAGATTTTGTTCAAAAGCTTCCCTATCATAGCCCGGCCGCATCAGAGCCGCAAATCTGCACAGCCGAAAGACTTCCTCCGCATCTTTCCAATAGGACAGTTCGGGTAAAATATCCGCGCCAATAATATAGTAAAAGGTAAAAAAGTCCTCCGGTCCGCAGAGCCGCTTCACTTCTTCCGGCAAGCCGCCCGCATGAAAATAACGCAGCGTCTCCACACTATAGGAAAGGCCCTCTTTGTCGGTCTCATATTCCGAAAGATAAAAATGCTCTTCCGGGGCGATCGCCCGGCGCACCATCTCCACCCTGTCCGCGGCGGGTAAAATACGGCGATCGAGCTTATGAGGCGGATCTCCGCCGGGAACAAATACCACCGCCGACAAATGCAGAGCGGCTTTCGCCGCCTGTGCGCTCCTGATGTGTCCTATGTGGATCGGGTCAAACGTCCCGCCGCTGATTCCGATTTTGATCTCCATTTTGCCTCCAACTGTCAGAAAAAAATAAAAGGGCCCCGAAAACGGCGCCCTGACGTGCATTTTACCGCGGTGCTTTTTTGTCCATCGCCTTGCCGAAACTGTACCAGGAATTTCTGAGTTTGAGTCTCATATCCACGTCCAGCACCCACTCAATAGCCTCATACAGCTTTTTCCGCATTTCCAGATACTCAGACCGGACAAATTCTTCCTTCTCCAGCAACCGATCCATCTCTTCAAGCCAATCGCAGACTTTCCCGATACCCGGGGTCTCCGGATCAACTTTTTTGCGCAAATGCATAACAACCAGTTTCACCGATTTTTTTTGCAGCTGGGCGTCTGTCAATTTTTTGGCAGACTTACCAGCGCCGTCACCGACTGTCATTTTGATCACTCCTATATATTATATTGTTCCTGTTTTCTGTAAAATTATTTTATCACACGGACCGGAAAACCGCAACTGTCAAACCAAAACAAAAAGATGCCTAATTCTTCAAGCTGTGAATCGGCGCGGGAATCCGGCCGCCCCGCTCTATAAACTGTTGACTTCCATAGGAATTTACCGCCATAACAGGGCCGGATCCCAGTAAACCGCCAAATTCCACAGTGTCTCCTACCTGTTTCCCCGGCGCGGGGATGATCCGGACGGCGGTGGTTTTGCAGTTCACCATTCCAATGGCCGCCTCATCCGCAATAATGGCAGAAATGGTTGCCGCAGGGGTATCCCCCGGCACCACGATCATATCCAGTCCCACGGAGCACACACAGGTCATCGCCTCCAGTTTTTCTAGGGAAAGAGCTCCGCTGCACACCGCGTCGATCATACCCTCGTCTTCGCTGACGGGAATGAACGCGCCGCTCAGACCGCCCACATGGGAAGAGGCCATGACGCCTCCCTTTTTCACGGCGTCATTCAACAGCGCCAGCGCCGCGGTGGTTCCATGGGCGCCGCATTTTTCCAGTCCCATCTCCTCCAGAATTCTGGCCACACTGTCTCCGACGGCAGGGGTGGGCGCCAAAGACAGGTCTACAATGCCAAAGGGAACCCCAAGCTTTTCGCTGGCCTCTCTGGCCACCAGCTGTCCCATTCTGGTGACTTTAAAGGCAGTCTTTTTGATGGTCTCCGCCACCACGCTGAAATCCTTTCCCCGAACCTGTTCCAATGCGCATTTTACTACACCGGGACCGCTCACTCCCACGTTAACGACACACTCCGGCTCTCCCACGCCATGGAACGCGCCTGCCATAAACGGGTTATCCTCCGGCGCGTTGGCAAAGACCACGATCCTGGCACAGGAAGAGCCCCCGGTCTCCGCCGACATCTCAGCCGCCTGTTTGATGATCTCACCCATCTCTTTGACCGCGTCCATGTTGATCCCAGCTTTTGTGGTGGCTACATTTACGCTGCAGCAGACGCGGCTGGTCTCCTTTAACGCCATGGGGACAGAGGTGATCAGACTCCGTTCTGAATCGGTATAGCCTTTGTGTACCAGGGCGGAATATCCGCCAATAAAATTCACGCCTGTCTCGTTTGCGGCCCGCTCCAGCGTCACCGCCAATTTTACGCATTCCTCAGGGGAGGAACGACCCACAAGCAGGGAGGCAGGCGTGATGGAAATCCGCTTATTGATAATGGGAATTCCAAGCATTGTCTCAATTTCTTCGCACACGGGCACCAGGTTTCTTGCTTTACGGCAGATTTTGTCGAACACGTTGCCGCAGGTGGCGTCCATATCTCCGCTGACACAGTCCAATAGATTGATGCCCATCGTCACTGTCCGAATGTCAAGATGCTCTTCCTGTATCATCTTGATGGTTTCCATAATTTTTTCCGGTGATAAAAACACGATGCTTTCTCCTTCTCAGATTTGATGCATGGAGTCAAAAATCGCCTCATGCTGAAGCTGCATTACCAGATCCATAGAGTCTCCCAACGCTGAGATTTCCGCGGACAACTGGTCAAACGCTTTTGGGGAATTGGATAGATCCACCAACATGATCATGGTAAAAATATTCTGCATAATTGTCTGACTGATATCCAGAATATTCACATTGGACTCCGCGAGAACTCTGCTCACAGACGCTATGATTCCCACTTTATCAGACCCGATTACTGTAAGAACTGCTTTTTTCATATAATCACCTAAATCTTTCCTATTCTGAAGAAACAAAATTATTGAGCCGTTATACCGGCTCAATATGAAAAGGATTTCATTTTGAAATATTACCGGTTCAGCTACCCAACAACATTAAATTATATTTTGCCGCCGCAGCCTGAATGCCCTTCTCCAGCGTCTCCCGG
>CAJFUA010000124.1 GCA_904420085.1 uncultured Eubacterium sp.
GACGTGCTCCGGGACGGCATGTGACCGCCTGGAGGGATACGCCTGCTGTCTCCGGCTGGAAGGCGAGAAAACCATGCAGCCGGGTGGAGGAACAATCTGCCGCAGGAAGTCCCGCAGGCCGGAATGAACGCGGCCGGTCAGCCGGGCAGGTTGGGAGATTCGGCGCGAAAGACGGACAGGGCCGCCGGAATCTCCGGCCCCTGGAGCAGGAAGGCGGCTGCGGTCAGCAGGCAGAGGATACCCAGGGCAAAGAGCAGCCACCCCTAGGAGTGCGCCTCACGCCGGGGGGCCCAGGTTCCATCCTGCCGATTCCAGCAGAAGGGGACCATCTGCCCCCCAGGTGTGGTTCCCGCGATTCCCCGAATCGGTTTTCTGCCTCGGGTATTCCTGCCCGTCGCAGGAGAACCGCAGGGTTACCAGGGCCGACGAATGGCGGGCATTCAGGATACCGCTGCGGCTCCGGGCTTCCTGATCCTGCACATCCGTGGACCTGTGCGGTCAAGCGGGCAGTACCCCGCCAGCTCCGCCTGCGGCGGAGGCTCCGAACCGCCCCATAGAAGAACAGCCCGCTCAGCAGAATGCTGATCCGGGCCAACACCTTACGCAAACGATCCTCACGCCCTTCCGCATATCCCCCGGATTCCATGGGTTCCACCATACGGTTCCCGGGTCAGGGAGAGCAGCGCGGTTCGTGTAAAGCCCCGGTAAAATGCAAGGGAGACGGGCGCTCTGATGCCCCGCAGGATTTTAACCGCAGCTTTACATGGACATGGTAGACTGCACCGGCAAGAGTCCCTATACTGATGTTAGAATCGATCATACCCGTGAGGAGCATGTCTATGGAACAGCGCGTCAGATGGATGGTATCCGCTTGCGCTGCCGCGCCTTCCCGGGAGCCCGCTTGCGCCCTGATGCCGCAGGCGGGCTTTTTGACTGCCTGCGGGATGGATTCTGTTCCCCGGCGGGGAAAACATGAAGAAAGGCAGGCGTGACGATGCAGAAGACCTATGTGCTGGACACCAACATCCTGATTCAGGCTCCGTATGCCCTGGAATCCTTTGAGGACAATCACATTGTGCTGCCCCTGGCAGTGCTGGAGGCGCTGGACGCGCTGCAGCAGGCAGAGGGGGAACCGGGCGGAAACGCCCGGCAGGTGATCCGATTCCTGGAGCAGCTGCGTTTGAGAGGAAACCTGGTGGAGGGCGTTGCGCTGCCGTCCGGCGGCACGCTGCGATTGGAGGTCAATCATGTCCGGGTCGCGCTCCCCTGCGGTATGGCTCCGGACAGCTCCAGCAGCCGCATCCTGAAAGTGTGCAAGGGCCTGCTGGACGACGGTGTCCCCGCGATCCTGGTCACCCGGGACATCGTGACCCGCATTCAGGCCCAGATGATGGGCGTGCCGGCAGAGGACTTCACCACCGACCAGGTTCCCAGCGGCGCGGGACTCTATACCGGGCGGGCAGAGCTGTATGTGCCGGATGCGCTGCTCTCCTCCTTCAAGAAAAAGGGGGTCCCGGCGGAAACCCTGTACACGGTGGATCAGGAGGGCCGGCAGCATCCCGCTGCTTTGACGGAAAACCAGTTTGTCCTGCTGCGCTCGGACCTGAAGGAGAGAAAGACCCTGTTGGGCCGGATGCAGGGCGGAATGGCTGTGCCCCTCCGTTTCCAGAGCCGAAAGCCCTTTGGTGTCAAGCCCCGCAGTGTGGGACAGCAGTTCCTCCAGGAGGCACTCCTGCTCAGCGCGGAGGAGGCGCCTCTGGCGATTATCATGGGACCGGCGGGAACCGCCAAGACCTTCTACTCCCTGGCCGCCGGGCTGGAGCAGGTGATGGAGGCCGAGAGCCGGACCTACCGCAAGATTCTGGTCTGCCGCCCCAACGCCCAGTTTGATCAGGACATCGGATTCCTGCCGGGCAGCGAACAGGAGAAGATCTCGCCGCTCATGCGGCCCATTGTGGATAATCTGGAGACCCTGCTGGATCTGGAGCGGAAAAAGGAAAGCGGCGGGGAGGAGGAACTGCGGAGTCAGATCCACTATCTCTTTGATACCGGCATCATCACGGCTGAGGCCATGAATTTTATGCGGGGACGCTCCATCACGGATACCTGGCTGATCATTGACGAGGCCCAGAATCTGACGCCCCGTCAGGTAAAGGGGATCGTCACCCGGGTGGGCCGGGGTACCAAGGTCATTCTGCTGGGGGACCCGGCCCAGATCGACCATCCCCTGCTGAACGAGCGCAGCAACGGCCTGGTGTATGCCAGTGAGCGGATGAGGGGCAGCCCGCTGTGTGTCCAGCTCACCATGCTCGCTGATGAGTGTGAGCGATCCGCCCTGGCACTGGACGCGGCCATGCGGATGTGACC
>CAJFUA010000125.1 GCA_904420085.1 uncultured Eubacterium sp.
CCAGAGCGGAAGATAACCGCCAGAGCTAAGAAAGCCAACGGAATCAGCACCTTCCAGCGCTCTTTCAAAATCTCGCTGGCGGTCTGGGTCGGAATCAGGTCCTCTGGAATTTGCTTTACCTTAATAAAGCATACGCAGACATAGATGCAGCACAGAACAAAGATAATGCCGATGGTCACATAGGTCCAGTTCAGCACAGGGTCAGCGTCTGTATTCACCAAACCCGCTGCCATGATAGATGCCTGGGAAATGGGCGGCATGATGGAGCCCAGAGCACAGCCCATAACAATGGTGGAGGTGGTCTGCTCCGGCGTCATGCCTAATTCATCCAGGTTGCCGATGATCAGCGCGCCGATTACAACGGCGGAGGCCACCGACTCGCCCAGCAGAGAACCGGAGAGGCACAGGGTGAACATAATCACGCAGACCAGACCTCTGGGCTTATGCCCGAAGCGGGCACGCAGGGCGTTCAGCACCGTCTCCATGGTACCGATCCGCTTCTGGGCCTCAGCATAGACGGAACCCACCAGGGTCAGGAAGATGACCCAGGAAATCGTATCAGCACCCCGAATCAAGGCGGCAACCCATTGCGACGGATCAAAAACTCCACCCATCAGGAGACACAGCACCGCTCCAATCAGAAGGGCCGGCTGCACCTTCCCCCCTATGTACGGGATCTGCTTCAGCATAATGATGCCGATCAGGACCACCATTGGGACAATGACAATAATCATAGCATGGTTTTCCCCCTCACTTTTTCATCTATATTTTTCTACTGTTTATGACTCATGGATTCCCTTCTTTTGGTTTATGCATAATTCCAGCCGTCTCAGGCCGCCGCCACACTGCTCTTGTTCTTGGTCACAAGGCTACCCACTACCAGACCCACCAGGGAGAAAATCAGGCCGAACATAGCGAAGGGGATCTCTCCCACCGGATTGAATTGGAAGATGACACAGCCCAGCGCGCCGCCGATGATGGAGCAATAGCAGCCAAACCGTGTGGTAAAATTCTTTTTCCGCAGGAAATAACCCACATACATGGGAACCAGCAGCATGGCCACGCCATAGGAGTAGCCGGTGGTAATCAGGTTCAGCACGCTGGGGAATCGCAGACCCAAAATCACCGAAATAAACAGTGCAATGGCAGAGACAATTCGGGACAGATTCTTCAGCTTCTTCTCATCCGCTGCAGGATTGACCACATTGCGGTAGATGTCGTATACAACACAAACCGCCGTCGTCTGAACCGCACTGTCGCAGGTACTCATGATAGCTGCACCAATCATACCGACAATCAGACAGGTGAACCACACGGGCAGCGTGGTCAGGAACCAACCAAAGACTTCCTCAGCAGCTAAGCCGGGCATCACCGTGCGGATGGACATACCAACCAAAGAGGCAAAGATGTCCGCTGCAAACACCAGGATGCAGGACACGCCCAGAGCCACATAGATGTCCTTCACATGGCGGACCGAAGAAACTCGCTGGATATACATCTGGTTGGTAGGCTGACCAGGCAGCACTGACATCAGCCAAAGCGCCAGCTGAGAGCCTCCTACTGCTGCCATGCCGGACGGAAATGCAATAATTTCCGGCGGCACGGTTGCCACTACGTTGGACCATCCCCCAGCCATATCCAAGCTGTAGAAAATGGTTCCCATACATACAGCAAACAGAATAAAGCCAAAAATAGTATCTGTCCAAGCTACCGTGCCAAAGCCATTGGGAAGAACGAAGATCAGGCAGACAATGGCAAACAGAACGGTAAGGATGGGAACTGAGATACCGGTAATCGCAGAGAACAGCTTGCCAAAGGCGGTGCACTGTCCAGCAATCCATCCAAACGGGGTTACGATGGTAGCTAACGCCACCAGGACGGTGAGCAGCTTGCTCTCCCCGTAAAGGGCTTTGAATACCGTTGGAATGGTATCAAATTCATTTTGACGCAGCCATTTGGCCATCAAAATGACTAAAAAGATGCCGCCTCCCTGACACACGCCATAGGACAGGGCCGACCAGCCGAACTCATAGCCCAGGCCAATGTGATAAGTCAACACGCCGCCGCCGATGGCGGTAGCAAAGGTAGTGCCAATTGTGACGATCAACGGTGTTTTCTGAACAGACCAGGTCCCGTCACTTTTCTTGTTCAACCAGAAAGATAGCAACGCAGTGCCAAACAAAACCACAGAGATACTTACGATCATTAGAATAATAGCGCCAGTATTCATACCTTTCTCTCCTTTCAAAAATATGAGAGCTCTCCTCTCTCATAATATGGGAATCGTCGAAAGATAACGGGGCAGTGGCAGCGTCTCTATTCTTTTTACATGTATCCGAAGGTATCCCTCTTCAAGAAGGCCTCCGCCACATAATTTGTCAAGGTGCAAATATCAAATACAGGCCGTCCCGTGACCTCCTGCACGTCCTTGGCCCAGGGCGGCATATTGGTGCACTCCAGTACAATCGCCCCCACCTCAGGATGCTCTTCAATCATCCGCTTCGCCACTCGGATGTGGTCCTGACGACATTTCTCAGTGTCTACTACCTGCCGGTCCTCCCGCATGAAGTGGGTAAACTCCTCTTCATCCTGCATCCCATACACCACCTTGGGGATATCAGCGGCTCCTGCGCACTCAAAGTGTTTCTGGGTCAGTTTAGTGCTGTCCACGGTCATAACACCCACGATCTTTCCCTTGGGAAGCATCTTATAGACCAGTGGAATCTGAAGGAGAGAAGAGGCAAACAGCGGAATGTTGATATGCTCTTTCACCTTCTCCTGGTACAGTGCCACAAAGCCGCAGTTGGTGGTGATTGCCATCACTCCCTCTGCCTCCAGTTCCTTTGCCGCATCAATATAGGGCTGGAGCAGTTCCTCCTCGGGAAGACCGCCATCCACGACTTTTTCGAAGCGCGCCCCCTTCACTACTTTGTAGCGAACTGGGAATTTCCAGGTCCAAGCATTTCCCATCTCTCCCGGAACTCTCGGGAAACTGGATTCATTCATCAGAATCCCTATGGGAATCCCATAAAAGTTTTTTCCGCCCTTTGCCAGCATGGTCTTTTCCTCCTTCTTCATCTTGGACTTGTTGTCCTATTTGGTAGATTTATTCACAGTATTTGCCTAACATTCCTCCGTGTGAGAGCGACCCTCCCTTCATTGCCCATTCATACAGCAAACCATGGTCCGCCTTGGGCGCTGGTTTGACCCATTGAGATTTTCGTTTCTCCAGCTCTTCTTCTGAGACCATCAGGTCCAATCTTCGGTTTGCCAAATCAATTTTGATTTTATCTCCGTCCTCTACCAGAGCAATCGGTCCTCCGTTCGGCGCTTCTGGCGCCACATGCCCAACCGCAATTCCTAAATTTGTACCGGAGAAGCGGCCGTCCGTAATCACCGCTACATCCTCCACCAAACCCATTCCAACTACCGCGTGCATCAGCATCATTGCTTCGCGTGCACCGGGCGCCCCCTTTGGTCCCTCATATCGCACCACCAGGGCCGTTTGACGAGAAATCTCTCCCGCAAACAGGGCCGCCGCTGCATCCCGCTCCGAATCGAACACACGGGCCGTCCCTTCAAAGCAGTCCACCTGCTTTGCCATAGCACTGGTTTTAATCACGCTGCCCTCTGGAGCCAAATTCCCATATAGGATCATGATGCCTCCGTTGTTGGAAACTGGGTTCTCCAGCGAAGTGATAACTCCATTTTCACTGCAAGGCAGACCCAGCTTCTCCCAGCCCTCAACGGCCTCCCCCAATGTGCTCCCCATCACCGTCTTGCGGCCCACATTCAGAAGCGGCTTCATAACAGATAGGAGCTTATACACACCGCCGGCAGCAGCAAAGTCTACCATCGTATTCTGGGGATGGTTGGGTTTAATTCGGCAGAGCAGGGGCGTCTCTTGAGACAGGCGGTCCCAATCGTCCAGTGTCATACCGGCTTCTGCTTCTTCAGACAGCGCCAGGATATGGAGCAGAACATTGGGAGATCCTCCCAGAGCCAGCACCACCCTTGCCGCATCCTCAAGCCCTTCTTTGCAGATAATATCTCGCGGACGGAGATTGTTTCGATAGGCCTGCATAAGGACTTCCGCTGCATCTTTTACCATACGGGGCAGTGCCGCCGCATAGTTGGCCGTCGTTGCATTTCCCGGGAGACTCATTCCCAGTGCCTCTGTCATCGAGGCCATGGTATTGGCCGTCCCAATCTCCGGACAAGCCCCCGGCGTAGGACAGGCAGAGGAAATAATTCGGTCAATCTCCTCCTGCGCCCTCTCATGATGCGCTGCATTCTTGGAAATGATCTTGGGCAGATCAAAGGCGGTGATCACCCGGCCGCAATGAGAACCTGGCATCATATAACCGCCCGTTACGAATATAGATGGAATATTCACTCGTACTGAGGCAATTAAGTAAGCTGGGACCACATTGTCGCAGGTTGGGAGAAACATACAGGCATCCAACCGATTGATGGACATCATCAGCTCCGCCAAGGAAGCTGCACAATCCCGATAAGGGAAATTGTAGCGGAAGGTATCTGCACCACCGCTCATAGAACCGCAGACACCTGGGATTGGAATTTCAACCGGAGTCCCACCCGCCGCTGCAATTCCAACCTTAGCCGCTTCTACAAGGTAATGGTTGTTTGCATTGCCGGGACTTGCTTGGTTAAACCCATGGATGATTCCAACCAGCGGCTTCTCAATGTCGCTTCTCCGGTACCCCATTGAGTTCATCAGGGACAGACGATACGTCTCAATCATTTCATTAAAATTGCTGATTGGATCTGCTTCATGCTTCATAAGTCTTCTGCCACCCCTTCCTCATAATCGATCTTCACTTCTATACTGCCTGTAACAACCGGAAGACTGCTCTCCTTTCCGACCCAAACGAGATAAAATTCGCGTTTTATGAAATCATCTCAAGAAAATCTTTCAAAAATATATATGTTCTTTTCTTTTGATTATATATTAATCTTATTTGATTTATGTTGAATAAAAAAATAATATTCCAATATGTTTAGTCCTTTTTGGTTTTTCATAAATCTTTTTTGATTAATGTCGATAAAGACATCATACCATGTTTCGTTATAAACGTCAATAAATATTTTGAGCTAAATTTATTTTTTATAAAAAACGCCGTTTCAATTTTACATATCTACTTTGAAGGGACGTTCTCCGTAATCAAGTCCAGAAAAATAAAAAATAGGCGCTATGGTAAAACCATAACGCCTTTGTTGAGTGCATTATATTCGGGTGAGATGGTATTTGTCAAGGTGCAACTCTCATTTTTTCAAATTGCAACAAAAGATTTTCCATCCTGAATTTTTATTTTATACTATTTTATGTATTAATTTCCCTTTATTTTCCATTTTTTCTTGTAAAATCTTCCCGTGCTATTGACAACCTATGTTTTTATCGGGTAATATAATAAGAAAAAAGAGACAAGCTGGGGGTCTTCATGAATCAGGATAATTTAGAATATCTTATTTTAGACAAAATTTCACAGTTGAATACCCCTGTAGGAGCCAGCTTCCTCTGTTCCCAAATCAATGCTTCCCAAGCGAGCATCGGCAGAGAGCTGTATAACTTGGAACTCCGGGGGTTACTGGAGAAGGTGAGCAACAAGGGCCGCGTTTTGACAGAAGAGGGACGCAGCTATCTTCAACTGCTCCAGCAGAGCATGAATTCCAAGGAGTCCGTAGATATCCTCTTAGATTTGTTTTCCAAAAATGACAAACAAATTTATTTGGATATCTTAGAGGCCCGTATCCTCCTGGAAGTGAAAACAGCGGAATTGGCCGCTATTCGTGCCAGCGAAGAGGATATTCAGGACATTGACCGCACTTTGAATAAATACCGCAGAATTCGCGCCCTCGGTCGGCCGGCTGAAAATGAAAACCTAGAATTTCACTTTAAAATCGCAGAAATTGCAAACAATCCCGTCATTTATCAGCTTTTGAAATTGGTTTTGATGCAGCATGCGGCGTATGTTCATTTTTCCTTTATGGATTACACCCTGGTAGGCTCTAACCTGTTCCATGCCCAGATCTTCGAGGCAATCAAAAATCATGACCCAGAGCAGGCCTCCAAGCTGATGTATGAG
>CAJFUA010000126.1 GCA_904420085.1 uncultured Eubacterium sp.
CGATCCCCGAGATCAAAAAAGCGCTGAGAGCAGCCACTATTGCTGTTAAAATTATCCCTGTAACCTGTGGTTCTTCCTACAGAAACAAGGGCGTTCAGATGCTTTTGGATGCGATTGTCGACTATATGCCGTCTCCTTTGGACATTCCTGCGATTCAGGGAACTTTGCCCAGTGGAGAAGAGAGTTGCCGCCATCCCAGCGATGAAGAGCCTTTCTCGGCATTGGCTTTTAAAATTGTTACAGACCCGTTTGTCGGAAAGCTGTGCTTTTTCAGAGTATATTCAGGCACACTGGACGCCGGTTCTTATGTTCTGAATGCCACGAAAGGCAAACGTGAGCGTATCGGTCGTATTTTGCAGATGCATGCAAATCACAGAGAGGAAATTACGAAAGTATATGCCGGTGATATTGCAGCTGCCGTGGGCCTGAAGGATACGACGACAGGTGATACGTTGTGTGCTGAAAGCGATCCCATTATTCTTGAAACCATGGATTTTCCCGATCCGGTTATTGCCGTTGCGGTTGAGCCGAAGACAAAAGCGGGTCAGGAGAAAATGTCCATCGCGCTTCAGAAACTGGCGGAAGAAGATCCGACGTTCAGAGTACACACGGATGAAGAGTCCGGTCAGACAATTATTGAAGGTATGGGAGAACTCCATCTGGAGATCATTGTTGACCGACTGCTGCGGGAATTCAAAGTGGAAGCGAACGTGGGTAATCCACAGGTTGCTTACAGAGAAGGTATCCGCAAGGCCGTTCGTCAGGAAGGAAAATTTGTACGTCAGTCCGGCGGACGCGGCCAGTACGGTCATTGTGTAATTGAAGTGGAACCCCAGGAGAGGGGAAAAGGCTACCTGTTCGAAAACAAAATCGTCGGCGGTGTCATTCCGAAAGAGTATATCGGTCCTGTTGACCAGGGAATTCAGGAAGCTTTGCAGAGTGGTGTTTTAGGGGGCTATCCGTGTGTAGATATTAAGGTTGCGCTGGTAGACGGTTCATACCACGATGTGGACTCTTCTGAAATGGCGTTTAAGATTGCCGGTTCCATGGCGATCAAAGAGGCTTGTCGGAAGGCGGATCCGGTTCTCTTGGAACCCATCATGAAAGTCAGCGTCAATGTACCTGAGGAATATCTGGGCGATATCATCGGTACGATCAGCTCTCGGCGGGGTAAAATAGAGGGTATGGAAGATGTAGGTGGAGCGAAATCCATTACAGCGTCCGTACCGCTGGCTGAGATGTTCGGTTATGCTACCGCGCTCCGTTCCATGACACAGGGCCGCGGCGCGTTCTCTATGGAGCCCAGCCACTATGAAGAGGTTCCGAAGAACGTACAGGAAGCGGTTCTTTCGCAGAAACAAAAGGGATAAATCGAAAGATTCTGAGTGTTTTTACGAAAAAACGTATATTTTTAGTAATAATTGGGCATAACTTATTCGGAAACGAAAAAAGTACTTGCCTATAAATGTAAAATTGTGTATTATAACAATACACTTTATTGCAAATGTAGTTTATTGTTGTAAATAAAAGGAGGAAGTTTAAATGGCAAAAGCGAAGTTCGAAAGAACGAAACCACATGTAAATATTGGTACGATTGGTCACGTTGACCATGGCAAGACCACTTTGACCGCTGCTATCACAAAGGTTTTGGCATTGTCCGGTAATGCGGAAGTAAAAGCTTATGATCAGATTGATAATGCGCCTGAGGAAAGAGCCAGAGGTATTACGATTAACACAGCGCATGTAGAATACGAGACAGCGACAAGGCACTATGCCCACGTTGACTGCCCTGGACATGCCGACTATGTTAAGAACATGATCACAGGCGCGGCACAGATGGACGGCGCGATTCTGTTGGTTTCCGGTCCGGACGGCCCGCAGGCGCAGACCAGAGAGCACATTCTTCTCGCACGTCAGGTAGGAGTTCCCTACATAGTCGTGTTCATGAACAAATGTGATCAGTTGTCTGAGGAAGATCAGGAGTTGTTGGATCTTTCTGAGATGGAGATCAGAGATTTGCTCAACAAATACGACTTCCCGGGCGACGATATTCCGATCATCAGAGGCAGTGCCCTGAAAGCATTGGAGTGCACTTCTGACGATCCGAACGCACCGGAATATGCTTGCATTCATGAATTGATGGATGCTGTTGACAAGTATATCCCGACACCTGAGAGACCGAAGGATAAGCCTTTCTTGATGCCTGTTGAGGACGTATTTACGATCACAGGTCGTGGAACCGTTGCCACCGGCAGACTTGAGAGAGGTACCATCAAGGTTGGCGACGAGGCCGAGATTGTCGGTCTGAGCGACGAGAGAAAGAAGACGGTTATCACTGGCGTTGAAATGTTCAGAAAACTTTTGGACGAGGCTGTCGCGGGCGACAACATCGGTGCGCTGCTGAGAGGTATTCAGAGATCTGAAGTTGAAAGAGGTCAGGTTCTTGCGAAACCGGGAACGATTCATCCTCATACACATTTCAAGGGTCAGGTATATGTATTGACAAAGGATGAAGGTGGCCGTCACAGCCCATTCTTCAGCAACTACAGACCCCAGTTCTATTTCAGAACGACAGACGTTACAGGAACGATCACACTTCCCGAGGGTGTGGAGATGGTTATGCCTGGCGATAATGTAGAGATGGAAGTTCAGTTGATCACCGAAATCGCTATGGAAGAAGGTCTCAGATTCGCTATCCGTGAAGGTGGCAGAACTGTTGGAGCCGGTACGGTTTCTAAGATCTTTGAATAATATTACTGATGAAAGAGCAAGCCGCTTTGTGTCAATTTTGATGCAAAGCGGCTTTTTTTGTAAAATGTTGGCGCGCATATTTGTGCCTCTTTATCCAATAATAAGATGGAAAGAGAAAAACCTCTTTTATATATTTTTATAGGATTAGGAGGATACCGGATGAAAGCGACTAAGATGACAGTAATCA
>CAJFUA010000127.1 GCA_904420085.1 uncultured Eubacterium sp.
GATCCATGATAATGATAACTTCATTTTTCCTCTCCTTATCTAAACTGTTTCAGGAATCTTAAGTCAGCGCTGTGGAACAGTCTCACGTCATCCACGCCGTAACGCATCATAACAAGCCGGTCCAGACCGATATTTACATAGAATCCCGTGTATTCGTCCGGATCCAGACCTGCGGCTCTCAGCACATTCGGATGGGGAGAACCGCCGGGCATGACCTCAATCCAGCCCACATGCTTGCAGACGCTGCAGCCTTTTCCGCCGCATACCTGGCACTGCATATCGATCTCAAATCCCGGCTCCACAAAGGGGAAGAAACCGGAACGCATCCTCACCGGCACATCTGTTCCGAATACTTTGCTGAGAATGCTTTTGAGCATCACCTTTCCCGATGTAAATGTGATATTTTTGTCCACGATAAGCGCCTCATACTGGAAGAAAGCTCTCTCGTGATGGGCGTCCGTTGTCTCATTCCTGTACACACGGCCCGGATATACGAAACGATACGGGGGTTTATGTGTCTGCATATAGCGGACGCTTCCGCCTGTCAGATGGGGACGCAAGCAGAGTTTTTCGTTGGTAGTTCCGCTGTCATGTCCCTCGATCCAATAGGTATCCATGCTCTCGCGGGCCGGATGGTTCGGCGGAAAGTTCAGTTTATCAAAGGCGTATAATTCGCTTGTGATCTCATCCTCTTCAAAGATTTCAAATCCCATGGAGCGGAATGCATCGTTCAGATCGTAGCACATCTGGGTGATGGGATGAAGGCCGCCGCCGGACGGCAGGATCCCCGGAACAGAGCAGTCGAAATCCGGAGATACTTCCGAAGCTTTGAGCTTCAGCTCCATCCTCTTCTCATCGATCTGTTCCTTCACTTCATTCTTCGCCTGGTTCAGAAGTTTTCCCATCTCGGGACGAAGAGCCACATCCAATGTCGGGATCTCTTTCATCAGAAGGCTCAGCGCCCCCTGCTTGCCGATATACGCGCTCTTCACATTCTGCAGCTCGCTCTCGCTGGCCGCTTCAGAAATCTTGTTTTTAGCTTCTGATAAAATACCGTTGATTTTATCTTTCATTACGCTTCTCCTTTCAATCCGTATAAGAGGTTCCTGTCTATGAAAAAAACACCGTCGCCTGTTATTTCAAAAATAACAAGGGACGATGTTGATCGCGGTACCACCCTATTTCAGAACAGTTCCTCTGTCCTGCACTCTTATATGTGCAATCTTCTGCTGCACGGGCATCCGGCTTAACGCCAAGGGCTTTTCGCCGGAGAGCTCCTATACTGAAACTTCGGGAAGATTCACGCAGGATGCTCACAGCCGCCGACATCCTGTCTCTGGATCGCTACGCCTTCCTTACTCACATATATTCACAGCTCAAAATCATAAGTATTATGGCACATATTCTGTAATCTGTCAATTGATTCCCATATTCAATCGGTCTCTTTCGTCGTTATCGGCCATACCATTTCCTGTTGTTTTCAATCAGTTCTTCCAGTGTCACAGGATGATCGTTTATATCAAAACAGGCATTTAATGCGCACGGAAGATATTCTTTGATATACCGATATGCCTCACAGGTTGTCGAATCATGGATATGCCCATGGACCAGCCATGAACATCCATCCGGATCAAATTTCGCATATCTGCTCTGGCTCCATTCCATCAAGGGATAATGACAGATGGTAATCGTCTTTTTTCCGTCTTTGATCACTTCCATGTGTGATACACTTTCAAAATACTTACCCAACTGGATATTTTTCATCCACTTGATATCGTGATTTCCTATCACCAGATGTTTATGCCCTTTCATCTGATCCAGATAAGTCCCCACAGCAACGCTGGAACGATACGAAAAATCCCCCGGGATCCATACATCATCCGAATGATCCACATGCTCATTCCAGACTCGTATGATGTATCTGTTCATTTCTTCCACATCCGCAAACCTTTCTCCTCTTTTCGACATCGCCAAAATATGCGCATGTCCAAGATGCAGATCGCTCAAATACTTGTTCGCCATACTCCCCCTCCTTCAAACGTTTGCCTTATTCTACAATGAATGGTTATCCTTTACAAGATTTAATTGCTTGGATTTTCCACAGATATCCATTATCTTACGCACATTTGCTTCATAATAAAAAACCTCTGACCGCACAAATCCCATATATTTTTCTTTTCTATTTACAATATAAAGAAATTCATCTATAATTTCTTTATAAAGGAGGTGCTATTATGCCAAATATACGTTCAAGCGCAGATCTACGCAACAAATATAACGAAATTTCCACCTTCTGCCACGAATATGCGGAACCTGTTTTTATAACCAAAAACGGCAAAGGCGATCTTGCCGTTATGAGCATCGAGGCATATGAACAGCTCGCAGGCCGCTGTGAGTTATACGGACTTCTGCAGGAAGGCATGGATGACCTTTCTTCCGGAAAAACCCGTCCATTCTCCGAGGCAATAGCAAATATAAGGAGCCGCCGCAAACGATGAGTTACCATTTGCATATCACAAGTATTGCAGAACGGGATATTTCCCAGGCTGCCGATTATATTGAGTTTGTCCTGAAAAATCCTAAAGCGGCAGACAATCTTCTTGATGAAACGGATCAGAAGATCAATGCCTTGCTGCCCTTTCCTCTGGAACATCCCGTTGTGGAGGATAAACTTCTGGCCGCCTGGGGCATCCGCTTCATACAGATTAAAAATTATCTTGCCTTTTATGTTGTAGGGGAAAACCAGGTAACAGTTATCCGCTTTCTTTATGCCAAAAGCAACTGGATCTCCATCTTAAAGGCAGGCTTTTCCCTCGTTTAAATCGAGTAGGAGGAAATTCCTCTGATTGAGGAATTTCCGACCTCTCACACCACCGCTCATGCGGTTCCGCAAGCGGCGGTTCAA
>CAJFUA010000128.1 GCA_904420085.1 uncultured Eubacterium sp.
CCTCGTATTATAAAGTAGTAGTGTTTGTTTATAGTCTCTCTCCAAGGACTTGCTATACTGTTGAAGATACCATGAACTGGTACATTTCTCCTACCACTCGATGATTTTTGAAAGGCTCCGACCACAGGCTTTTTGTATAGTTGTTAATCGGTTAGATACCGCATGACGGTTTATTTAGAACGAGGTTACATTCGCAAGGAGTACCCGTGGGTTCCAAACAGTATCAAAATACTTTTAAAGGAGATTTTTGTGTGATTTACGTTGGACTGATATTGCTAAGGACAAGCTTGATTGCTTTATCACAAACTCAGATGAAGAAGTATTATTCAAATCTTTTACCTTTTCTAACAACCGTAAGGCTTTGAATCCTTATTTCAAAGAATCAAATCTGTATCCGATGATTTTTCAAAAGTGAAAATAGGATTCGAAGCCACCGGACACTACAGCTACAATCTTCTGGGATTTCTTCTTGATAAAGGTCTGACCACCTTTGTTATCAATCCATTACATACCAATCTTTACAGAAAAAGTCTCAGCCTTAGAAAGACGAAAACGGATAAAGTCGATTCCCGTGCAATTGCCACTATGATGATGTCTGGCATGGACTTGAAGTCCTACTCAGACACATCTTACCACAACGAAGAATTAAAGTCACTCACTCGTTACCGTTTTGATAAGGTAAAAGAACGGGCAAAGCTGAAATCATCTGTTTCTAGGCTGGTAAACATTCATTTTCCTGAGCTTGAGAAGCTGAAGCTTGTTCCAACGCTTCATATCGCTTCGGTTTATGCCCTTTCCTAGCGCTTCACATGTGGCATCTGCCCATCTTTACAAGGCTGTCAAATCTGCTTTCTGAAAGCTCAAAAGGTCACTATGGCAAGGATACTGCTATTCTTTTCAGAGAAGCTGCCAGAAACTCCATCGGCTCTGTTATACCTGCGAAGTCGCTGGAACTAAAGCATATCATCAGACTCATTCAGGAGTTAACCGTTGAGATCAATGAAATCAAAGCAGCCATCAAGCAGATCATGGATGAAAAAATCCAATCACCTATCCTTACCATTCCCGGTATCAGTTACCAGATAGGCGCTAAGATTATCGCTGAGTTTGGTGATTTCAGCCATTTTGATTCTGCGGATAAAATCCTTGCATATGCAGGAATGTCTCCATCCACTTATCAATCCGGGCAACTGGATAACTGTTATTCCCACATGGAGAAACGCGGTTCCTGCTATCTCCGGTATGCTCTTTACAACGCCACAAAGTATGTCTGCTATTGGGACGAATCCTTTGATGCATATCTGGAAAAGAAACCTCAGAAGGAAAGCATTACAATGTTGCATTATCGCACGCCGCAAAAAAGCTTGTGCGTCTGATCTTTGCAACGGGAAAATCAGGACAGGCATACATACCGGTCGCTTAACTTTATTCCGCCAATATCTCCTTTTCGAGTGCCAGCAATGACACTCTATTTGTCATGCAGTTTTCAAGGTACAAATATATCTAAAGTGCATTTCTGCATTCATTCAAAAAATTTCATTTTAGACTTGACTTTTAATAGTTAGTCTTTCAATATTAATTATTTCATAGCTTAACTAATAATTAATTTATTACTGTATTTGTACTTTTTAAATTCATATATTATATTAAACCTATTTACAACATTTTCAGCAGTTTTTTTATTATGATCTTGAATAGTGATACATTTTATATATAACACTTGCAGGACAAAATATTCTTAAATAATATCATCATTAATATTATTTAATACATTTTATAATCAAAATAATAATATTAACTGTATAGTTTGTGTTTTTTTGACGTTATTAATAAATTTATTGTATATATAAATACTGTTAAATTCCTTCTTGATATAGGTTTAGCATTTCCAATTTTAGAATAATATGTTAAGGCACTTTTTATTTCTCTTATATTAGTCTCTATTTTCTTTTCTAAATATTTAAAATTATTAATAAATAAATCTTTAAATAAAATAAATTATTCGCTTTTTCTCTAATTATTTATCACCTTATATACTAAACGTAAAAAAATCGTTTTTGTGCACGAACACATCTGCTAAAACATAATCGGAGTTCATCATAATCCATTTTAGCTTTATATCAATTTATTATATAAGTGTTGTTACATGAAAAATCATTTTATTCACGTTCATTTAATTTATAGATTTGAAGATATAAAGTAAAATATTATCGGTGGACTTATGATTTTTCGTTATTCCAATAATACCTATTAATTAGGACTATTACTAAATTATTGTTTAACACTTCTTTTTTATCCAATTTATTATGTTATCTCCATTAAAGTTCTTTATTTCTATATTCATAGAATTAAAAATTTTATCTTCGGAAATTATTCTTATTCATTTGGTATAAATTTACCCAGGCTCTTCATCTAAATACAAATAATGATATAAATCATTTGCTAAAAAAGGAGATATATTTTTACTTTAATAGTTACCCGTAATAATGTTTCCTATAAAATATCCCTGAAAAAGGCTTTACATCAGACATTATATATGTTCATATCTTTTCCTTTCATTATATTATAAAAGTATAGAACGATATTATTAAATAAATATGTTATAAACTACAATGAAAATGCTTTATTTCATACTCTTTGCAAAATATGAATCAACAAATACGAAAAAACATCATTC
>CAJFUA010000129.1 GCA_904420085.1 uncultured Eubacterium sp.
GTTGGTACTGTTATGTTAGTACAAATTATTTTGTATCCCAAACTACTCTTTTATCAGTAATCATTCACAATTATTATACTTTATTTATTTAAAAGTAAATTCTATTTTAAAATCATTATTTAATATAAGTTTTGCTTCAAATTCTTTTCCCTCCTTATTTTTGAATCCTTTAATTTTATCCGTTTTTCCTCTTTCAAACAGTTTTTTCAATTGATTGTCTGAAACTTTTTTCCCAGCAACTGTTTTAAAAATAATAAACTCACATTTTTCGCACTTTACTGCTTTCGGATAACTTACTACTGCTCCACCACATTTCGGACAGTCTGCAAACTTCTGTTTTGCAAATATGGAAGTATCTGCATTTTCTTCTTTCCCTTTTTGGGTGAGTTTCTTCGTCAGTCCTTCGATCTTTTCCATAAAATACTCTGGGGAAACCTCACCTGTTTCTATCTGTTGCAATGCAGTTTCCCATGTTGCTGTCGTTTTTGCTGATTTTAAAACATCCGGTAATAATTGTATCAGATTAATTCCTCTTTCCGTTGGAATTATACTTTTTTTGACTCTTTCAATATATCCTCTTGATACAAGTGTTTCTAATATTCCTGCTCTTGTTGCCGGAGTTCCAATTCCTTTTTTCTCCATTCCCGGTTCATAATCTTCATTTCCTGCTGTTTCCATAGCTTTTAACAATGTGTCATCATTATATAACTGTAGTGGTTTTGTTTCTTGTTCTACTACATTTTTATTCAAGAAATGAATTTTTTCTCCTACGGACAGCTCCGGAATGTTTATTTTTTTCTCATTATTTACTTCTTTAGAGTATATTTTTACTTTGTCCTCTATTGCTTTAAAGCCTTCATTAATAACTGTATTCCCTGTTGCGATATATTTTCTTCCCTCTGTTTCCACTACCGCTTTACTTTTAAAACATTCTCTTGCAGTCGATGTGGCTACAAGCAGTCTTCCACAAATCAGTCTTAAAATATTTGCCTGTTTTTCCGGCAACGTATGAAATACTTCATCTTTAACCTGTCTTGTTGGGAGCAGTGCATGATGATCTGATACTTTTTTATTATTAATAAGACATTTTATATTTGGTTTTGTATCATCTACAAGTCTATAATACAATTTCAAACTATTTAATAATGCGACAAGCTCCTTTGCTGTGTCTTCCATGTCGTCTGTAATATACTTACTGTCTGTTCTAGGATATGTTACATATTTTGCCTCATATAACTTTTGCAATAAGTCCAATGTTTCCTGTGCTGTATATCCCAGTTGTCGGTTAGCTTCTCTTTGCAGTAAAGTTAAATCAAACAGCGTTGGCGGATTTGTTTTCTGATTTTTCTTTTTAAAATCTGTTACTGTTCCATACTCTCCTGTATTTTTGAGTATTTCTTCCGCTTCTCTTTCGCTATTATATTTTTCTTCACTCTTTAACGAAAATCCCTGCTCTGTTTCTAATTCTATCCGGTAATAATATTCTTTTACAAACCCTTTAATCTTATCGTACCGGTCTACTATCATTGCAAGTGTCGGTGTCTGCACACGACCAACAGACAGAACCGGTCTGGCCTGATATTTTACTGAATACAGCCTGCTCATATTCATTCCTATCAGCCAATCTGCTTTGGCTCTTGCAAGCCCCGATTCAAAAAGATTGTCATAATCCGAATCAGGTTTCATACATTTTAGTCCTTCTTTTATTGCACTCTCTTCTAGAGATGAAACCCACAATCTTTTAACAAATTTATTACACTTTACAAAGTTATATACATACCTGAAGATACACTCCCCTTCTCTTCCTGCATCAGTAGCACAGACGATAGCATCTACTTTATCCGAAAACATTAATTTTTTTAAAACATTAAACTGTTTCAACAGACCCTTGTCATCCGGTAGACGGAACTGCCACATATCCGGAATTATTGGAAGTTCTTCTATGTTCCATATCTTTTTATCTGTATCTTTTTTACCCATAATATAATAATCCGGGTCCTCTAGAGAAATCAGATGTCCTACACACCACGATACAATATATCCATTTCCTTTCATATAACCATCGCTTTTCTCCTTTGCACCTACAACTTTTGCTATAGTCATTCCTACACTGGGTTTTTCTGCTATTATTAATTCCATAGACTTTATTCCTCCATTTTATCGATTACGAGTTCGGATGTTTTCTCTTTGATTTTTTTGTTCTTTTTGTTCTTTTTCTTCTTTTTCTCGTTCTTCCTGTTGAATTTTTCTCATTTGCTGCGCAGAAATTTCAGTCCCTTTATAATCCATTTCATTTAGTACAATTTTTTCTTCTCTGTATTGTCGCTCTGCCACTTCTTCTGCCTGCATCATACTATCTGCTTCAATCTCAATTTCTTTTTCAAGTATTTCTCTGATATTCACTAAATATTTCATCTCTTCTCTTCCTTTCCTTTGATTTCAAAAATAAGTTGTTCTTTATTAGAACTGATTATTGCTAAAAGATTCTCTGTAAAATTGGCTTTCATAAAATTTTCTTCTCCAAAATTTTCTACAATGGTTTTTCCTATTATTATTTTTTGTTCTTCAATAATCTTTGGATTGATAACCACCGAAGTACTGTCTAATTCTTCCCGCTGTTCTTTGAGTTCCTGGACTCTCTTTGAAGCTGTACTCTCTCTGGAAATTGTTCTGCTTTTGCTGATTGTCTGTATGACACTTTCCAACTTCTCTATATTTTCTTCCAATATGTTGTCATGCATTTTATCTCCCTCCCTCTTGATTCGTTCTGTAAAAATAAAAAACTCCCAGCATCTGCTAAGAGTCTTTTACTATTTTTTCCATTAATATATAGGCTTTTACATAATCACAGGACTGCTTATGCAATGTGTCGTACATATCATATAACCGCTTCCAGTCAATCTTTTTCATAAAATCACTGCTTACACCGCTAATCATTAAGTAAGCATACATATATCCCAGCCATTCAGCTATATCAGCCTCATATTCTTTATTAATACAATGTTCTAATTCCGGATATTCTTCCATTACCAGCCCTATGATATATAATTCACCTTGTGATATGATTGCTTCATTAAATCCATAATTTAATTGCTTCTTCTACGGAAATATAACCATCTTCATAATCTGAAATTGTACGGAACATTTTATCATCTGCCACCGGTCCGACTACAACATCGTAATTTTCATAATCTAAATCAATTTCATAACCGTTTCTGTTTTCTATAACAAAATGCAGCCATTCTTTCGTAGGCTTCAGCTCATATACGTTAAGTTCCGAAAAATTCGCAGCATATAAATTCAGCACCGATTTTTTCTTATTGCATGCCCATTTTTTTGCCATTTCTATGTCTTCCGTGAGATAAAAACCTGCTCCAAAATCTAAATCAATCCGGCTATGATCCAAATCCGGATTTCTGACAATTTCCGAACTGCCATGATACACTTTTTTTTGCATAATACCACCTCTTTCTTTTAATATAAAACACTGTATGCAAACTTTCAAGAAGAACAACAACTTTTTACCACTCTTATCAGGCATAATATTCAATAGCCAGTTCTACGTTTTGGATAACCTCATTAAGTGATATATCTATTGAAACTTCATCTTTAATTGTTTCATCATCCAGTCCCAGCTTCTTTAGCTTTTTAATACATTCTTTCCGCTGTTCTTCCACAAGCGGACTTTTTATAATGTCAAGCAGTGACATCATACTGTAATTCATCAGAAACTCATTAAATTCTTCTAATTCCCACTGCTCCGATTCCTCTTGTGCAATTTCTTCTAGCCGTTCGGATGAGAGGTCGTTTAATATTTTTCCTGCCTCATCTTCTGTAATTTCTCCCGATAATAAGTTTTCTATTTCTTCATCTTCCATTTCTAATAACGTAATCGGGTTTAAATTATCATACATTAAAATGTTATTATTCTTTTTTACCATTTTCGTATAATAATCCATTTGCCCATCATTAATACATTCAAAAAGATCACTCTTGTTATTCTGCACAGTTTCCGGATCATATACATACTCTCCAGCAGCTATTGCTTCCTTATATATTGATTTTTTTAATGGATTCCATTTGAAATCAATCAGTGGTTTTTCGCCACGGACAAAAATAATGCATTTCTCATTAGGGAGTAACCTCATTTCCGTCGCATCCATCAGTTCTCTTCCCAATACATCATAGTTCTTGCTGACCGAACCGGAGGTGCCTCTGCTTTCACCTTCTGAACGTTTATCAATCGTCCATTTACCGAGCAGCTCTGAAACATACTTATGCGACGATTGTTCATTTCCGCCCAAATAGATAAATGTGTCGCAGTTACCGACGACGCCTTCCCATGCACCATCCTTAAATATTTTCTTGATTTGTGCAAGTGACTGCAATATCGGAACACAATATACACCTCTGCTTCGACAGGTAGCAAGAATTTTATCAAAGTTTGCCGGCATTTTGATATTGGCAAATTCGTCCAACCATATTCCTACGTCTAACGGCAGCTTGTTTCCCTTAAAAAATCTTGCTTGATAATACAGTTCCTGGAATAATAATGTATATATCATTCCCGGGATAAAATTATAAGTATCATCATCATCCGGAATAATCAGGAACAAATGCGTTTTTGTTTTACCGTCACCATTTTTACCGGTTCCTATTTCATCTAACGGAATATCATTATCTGACAGTATACGCAAAAGGTCAGGATCATCAAATAAATTAAACCTTGAATTTGCACATATGATAATACTTCGCAGTGTATCACCGGCCGCAGCCATAAATCTGCTATATGTAACAACAGCAGGATGCTTTGGATTTTCTGCCTTAAGCTGTTCCAGTCTAATGTCAAGTGGACTTTTTTCCCCATCATCACTGACTTTTGCCTCATCCAGTATTTTTATCACTGTTTCAAAATTTTGTTTTAGATATATTTCATTTCCATTATCATCGTATTCCATTCTTGGACATTCAAGCCAGACATATAGAAAGATAGCCTGCAGATACAGACTTTCTGCACGATCCCAAAATGGGTCTACAGAACCACCTGCTCCCTCTGTCGGCGTCGTATTTAACATGATATTTCTGATTAACCTTGAAACGTCCGAACGTTTCCGGATGAAAGGAAATGGATTAAACCTCATGGATTTTTCCATTTCACACAAATTAATTTGGAGTACCCGTGTGTGAGGCTGTCTATCCAGCCAAGTACCATAATCGGCTAAAAGACCACCCTTTGGGTCTGTATATACCATTGAGCCATGATTATTTAGTAAATTGGGAGTTACGAAGAAAAAAGTCTTTCCGGCGCCGGAACCTCCCACAACGAATGTATTATTATTTCTTAATGTGGAAGAATCATATTTCATCCGTATGTTTTCCGATAAGATTTTATTTCCCGTTTCAATCTCTTCGGCATACTTCTTATTAAATGCTTTAATGCTTCCCCACTGCGCTGTACCGTATTCTTTCCCATGCATTAAGTTCATTGCCACCTGCTGGTAATACATTACAAAACAGAGCATCCATATAATGATTCCCATAAAAATAAATGCCGCTGTTTTATCATTATTTTTTTCCGGAAGATAAAAATGTAAAAGACAGTATCTTATATTTTCTTCCAGAGTATTGAGTGTTAAGTCTCCCATCACACACAGCGCTGCAAGACTCCACGATAAATATAAAAAAGCAGGTAACAATATCATAAACATGATAATGCACTGCTTCTTCCTTCTACTATTATTCAATTTAAACTCCTTACTTCTTTAAATTTTTATTTGAATGTAAAGTGGCTGTTTTCCCCATAATCTTCTTATTACCCTTTGCAAAGCCTTTCTTCCTGTCAAATTCCGTATTGAATTTTCTATAATGTTCATCATATAAATCCATATTGCTCATTTTTTTTACTTCTTGACGGTTTTTGTCATAAAGGCAGGTTTCACCATCTTTTTTGAAGTGGGTTAAAATTGTATGTCCTCCGTTCGTTGCAATGGCATCGTCTTTTTTCACAATCAGCAAAGAATATCCATTCGTGTTTTTGTTATATGAACCTGGTACTTTTGTTACATACGCTTTTTCTGTTTCAGCCACAATCATTTTTTCATCAATTGTAACCGGATAATAATCCCGGCTTCTATGCCTCATTTGCATTTTCTCAAATTTCGTCAGATTTTTGAGTTCTTTTTTTGTGTTTTCTGATAACTTTTTTACTGCTTCAGGATTTTTTTTTAATTCTTCTGTCTGTTCTTTTTTTGCCTCATCGATTGCAGTCGATACTATTTTTTCTTTTTCTTCAGAATTTCCCTCTTTCCAGTATTCTTCGAAATCAATCACTTTTGCCTTTTCACTTTCAGGTGTTGATTCATCTGTCATTATCTCATCTTCAAAACTGTAAACCTCCGTTATGGCATCAAGTTTTGTTTGTTGTGCTGGGTCAAAGGCTATCTGTGTATATCCATTGTCAGGTATCAAATCAGGGAGAAGCGAATATGCTATTTTTTGCTTTCGCAAAACATTCAGAAATTTTGCAAGTTCTGTTTCATTTTCCGTCGGTATATTAAGCACTCCATAATTTCCACCTGTCAACTTTTCCAATCTATGCAAAGAGATACCTTTTCTTAATTCTCCCTTTCTTGACAGCGCTTTTGAGTGATAATGCATTGCTAATCTTCCTTTCATAACTAAGAGTGATTTTTTATCCCATGCCCATTTTGAACCTTTAATAACTGCTTTTAAACCATCCCCGCTAAATCTTATAACTTGCAATATATCATTGATATTAACATTTCCATCCATTTCCGACATTTTTCTTTTACCTCCTAATTAACTAAAACTGTAATCATCTTCTTCGTTATCCTCCGAATCTAATACAATGTCTTCCTCTTCTTTTTCTGTCTTCGCAGTACTTCGTCTGTTTATGACTTTTTGTTTTTCTTTTTTTGGTTCTCCCTCTCTTGCTACAAGCAAAAATGACAATATCTGCCTCATTGTTTCGGCACTTTGTTCCGGCTTTACAATCTCTATCAGTTCGGGGATCGTCAGTTTTTCTTTTATGGCTTCCGTCACTACCGCTGCCTGTTCCTTATTAAAAAGCCCGGTACGCAATAAATTCAGAATATCCATTACTGATATTTCATGATTTTCTTCGTTCATTCGTTCTACAATTTCATTATATTTTCTAATGGATTCCAGTCTTTTATTTTCCTCTTTCAGTTGCTTTTCAGATAACCTGCTTACGCTTTCATTATCCCGAATATCCATTTCTTTACCAGTATTATGAGTATTTTCTTTGTTACGTATTTTTCTGAAAAATGATTTTTTCTCAGGTGCTTTGTCCATTAACATATCTTTCATATCCTGTATTTCTTTATTTTGAGTTGAAAAATCTGAATGTACAGATGTAAGTAGCTTTTGTTCTTCACGGGCAACTTTTAACAAACTCAAATTGCATTCTGACAACTCTAAAATACTGTCCACGCAGGCATTCATTATATTTTTTACATTGTCAATCTCCTCTATAACACTGGATTCTAAATTGGAAACTCCTGTTGTCATACGTTCTGCCAGTTCCTCCATATTGCTTTCCATTACTGCATAAAATGTTTCATCTTCCGAATTTTCTTTCGTTTCTTTCTGAATTCTGTCGAAAATTTCTCCCAACGTTCTTTTTATTATTTTTTCAGTAATGTCATTCATACTATTTATATCTTCGCTTTTTTCCCCCAATAAAACCGCAATATATTTTGCTTCTGCTACGGATGCAGAGTATTCTTCTTTTGCGTAAAGTTCTATCATTTCATCCGAAAATTGGTGCTGAAATCCAAACCAGACAAGATACTTTACCCTTAAATCCGTAATATTATGTGAAATAAGATAATTGGCAACTTTATCATCTTTCACACTGTTTGGTTTATTTTTATTTTCCATTTTGCCTCCTATCTTTTCATTGCCGGGGCTGCTTTAGCCTCTTTTTCTGTCTTTTCCTCTCTGTCCTTGACATTCTTCTCCTGTATATGCTCTTTATCTGGCATATTAATTGATTTTTCCTGCATATGTTCTTGCGGTATTTCCAAATCATTAACCTTTTGCGATAAAATACTGCCCTCAATATCATTTTCAATACTTTTTAATTCTTCTGCCTTGCCTTTCTGAAGTGAAATTTTATTGTATTCTCCCAAAATGGCTTCCTGAATCGCCTCATACGCTCTTTTGGACGCTGGTCTTATCACATCATGATATTCTCCTTTGGAATCCTTTAATTCCGGCATCGAAACAAACAGTCCCTTTTTTCCCTCTATTACCCTGATTCCGGTAATTTTCATTTTTTCATCTATAGTAACTGTGGCATATCCTTTTTGATTTCCTCTGTCAATAAGAAAGATATTTACATCTATTTTTTCTGCCTGTGGTATTTTAATTCCCGTTCGTTTCATATATTCTCTTCCTAATTCTATAGCAAGCTGTTCTCTTTCCTCCACCCCAGTAAAATACGCAATATTCTGATATTCTCCTTTACTATTTTGATTACTAGGCATCGAAACGAACAGTCCGTTTTTACCCTGCATTAAACGAACATTATTAATAATAAACAATTCATCAATCTCAACAGTTGCATTTGCCAGTTTTCCTCCATTCTCAAAATGCTCCTCACTATTTTTGTCAACATACATTTCTAAAATTCTCATCTGCATATAACGTCCTCCTTTATTAATTTTATTGTTAATAACAGTATTACTCTTATTGATTCTTTCAAAAGTTTTTATTGAATTATTCACAACTTTAGATATATCCTTGTGTGTATAAATTCCATAATATATACCGTTTTTATTAAGTAATGTTTCTATTTCTTTATCTTTTTCTATGCTCTCTTCAAAATTCTGTATTCTCCCCTCCTGCTGGAAATGTGACATATCACGCTTTACAAAGAAAGAAAAGTTATCCATCTGATTATATAGCTGTGTCACTACCGATTCATATTCTGCTGTCAGTTCCCTGTTATAAATGATATTTAATAATATTGGACTGTCTGTTACCACAAAATCCACGCTCTCATACAGTCTGTCCACCCTATAAAGTTGTTCCTTCAGTATGTCCCACTGATTTCTTTCGCTTCCATCCAGTAAGTCCAGTCGCCCATCATATACCAGTTCTTTAGCATATTCCTGAACGTATTCGGCATTATAACCACGTTTTTTTAACTCTGCACAAATATCCATGCATGCTACAGATTTCCCAGCTCCGGGACCCCCATATGCATTTATTATTACTGGTATTTTCATTAATTCTTTCTCTTTACTTTCTAACAACTTCTTATGATTCCTTAAATACTCTTCTAGTTCTGATTTCATGCAATCACTTCCTTTCGTTTTTATATCAAAAAAGAGCGATTTCGGATTCCCGATTTCACTCTTTTTCTGATTATATTGTAACACTCTAAAAAAAAACTGTACACGTTACTTTTGGTTACTTTAAACAATTACTGTTTACAGTTACATAATCTTTCCGCCGTTTATGGCTGGCTGCTTTTCTGGTTTTCTTTCCTTATTCCTGCTCTTATCCTCTTTATTCTGCTCTGATTTTGAAATCAAAACATATTCATGGTCTTTAATACGTCCAATCCAGTTTATAAAAGGCATTGATGAATTTTTATTCATATTTTCAGCAGACAACATAAAACCGTCATTGCTTATAACTTTCCATTTTCTTTTTTCATATTCAAAAATATCTCCCCTTTCCAAATCCGGTTTTTCCTCTGGCACTATTGCATAAGTTTCGGTTTCATCCTTTAAATCAGTCAATTCTGTTACTTTTTTTGACAAAATATTTTTTGATACATCCGTATGTATCTCTTCAATTTTGTCCTCTCTCATATCTTTGTGTTGCCTTTCTAATATGCTTTTCTGAACAGAATCTTCCAACTTATCAGTTTTACTCTCTGCCCTTTCTTCAGAAATATGTTCTATCTCTTGAGCTACAATAGTACAGTCTGATACATTGTCTCCTACTTTTTCCATTTTTTCATCAATGCTTAATCCTTTCAACTGTTCTTTTGGATTTTTATCCATGTTCAGTTCTTTATCCAGCTCTTGGAGACGTCTGCTCTTCTCTTGATATTCATTTTCTCTTGAAAATTCCTTTTTTACCTCAATTTTCGCATCTTCAAATTCTTTCTTTACTTGTTCTAACTTGAGTTTTGCTTCCTCAAGTTTTTGTGGCAAAGAATTTACTGCATTATCTATTCTTGTAATATTTCCCAGTGCGTCATTCGATAAGTGAAATTTGTTAGAGATATTTCCTTTTAAATTCATCACATAGCATCCATTCAGCGAATCATATGCCGCACTCATGTCGAATCCACGATACATGCCTATTGTGGTAAACGTTGGTGTTTGTCCTAGATTCGTAAGAATTGCAAGAAGCGCTTCTCCTGCATCTTTTTTCTCCTGAAATACAGTATCTGCTATCTGTATGGTAAAATTATCTTCCGGATAACTTTCTGCAATATTCACATCATTTTCAAACCCTTTCACACGTTCTTCAAACGCTGCAATCTTATTAGGAAATGAAACTGCAATGGAATCTTCTAAATGGTACTTTTGATTATAAAAATTCGCTCTGATAAGCTTTAATTTCTGCATTTCTACATCGAGTTCCATTTTTTCTTTTATTTTAGGGTTTCCTGTAGCTAGTGCTTTTACTTCAGCATAATTAAGTGTTGCATCATCAATATCCTCTGCACTTCTTACAGGCGATTTAGATGTCATAATCTGTGAAATAAAACGTTGTTTTTTCTCTATTAATTGCCAGCTGTAACTATCAAACGTACCTTTTTTTATATATCTGAAAATTTGAACTTTATCGTTTTCATTCCCCTGCCTGAGTATTCTGCCTTCCTGCTGTTCAATATCAGACGGACGCCATGGTACATCTAAATGGTGTAGAGCAATTAATTTATCCTGCACATTCGTTCCGGCTCCCATTTTCTGTGTCGAACCAAACAAAAAACGAACTTGTCCTTTCCTCACTTTGGAAAATAAGTCCGTTTTTTTCTTCTCCGTATCATAGTCATGTATAAATGCTATTTCTTCTTTTGGTACGCCTTTATTTATCAGTTTTTGTTTCACATCTTCATAAATACTAAACATCCCTCCTTTATTTGGTGTTGATATATCACTGAAAATCAACTGCGTAGAACGTTCCTCTTTTGTTTCTTCCCAGATTTTAAATGCTCTATCAGCGCAGGCAGTTGCTTTATTATCACCATTATCTTTCATTTCTGGCTCTAACATTCTTTCATCCAGCGCTAAACATCTGCCATCGTTAGTTATTTTAAGCATGTTATCAACTTTAGGATCAACAGCACCGCTTCTTATCATATCGGCTCTTTTTCCAAGTTCTGCTATTTTTTCTTTTTGATAATCGGACGGTTCCAGAACAACGTCAACATATTCTGCTTCAGGTATAGGCAGATTCAACATATCTTTTGTCTGTACATCTGCGCATTCTTTGAATATATTCATAAGTTCAGGGATATTGTGAAATTTTGCAAATCTTGTTTTCAGGCGATAACCTGTTCCTTCTGGTGCTAGTTCCATTTCTGTTGTAGTATCTCCAAACGTAGAAGCCCATGAATCAAAATATGCCATTCCCATTTCTTCAAGTTTCATCGACTGAAGATATTTCATATTTGTATACATTTCCGTCATGGTGTTTGATATTGGTGTTCCTGTAGCAAATGTAATTCCCATTCCTCCCGTTATTTCATCCATATATCTGCATTTTGCATATATGTCTGATGACTTTGCTGCTTCTGATGTGGAAAGTCCGGATACATTTCGCATTTTCGTATGATGATATAAATTTTTATAATAATGACTTTCATCTACAAAAAGTCTGTCTACTCCAAGCTGCTCAAAAGTAACCACGCTGTCCTTTTTGCTGCTGTCATGCAGTTTATTAAGCCTTACAGTCAGTTGTTTTTTCTGCTTTTCCATTTGTTTAATGGTAAAACTGTCGCCATTAGAATATTTGACAGCTCTGACAGCCTCCTGTATTTCAGCAATCTCTGCTTGAATAAGAGCTTCTTGCCGCTCCACAGATAAAGGAATCTTTTCAAATTGTGAATGTCCTATAATTACCGCATCCCAGTTGCCGGTTGCAATTCTTGAACAGAATTTTTTTCGTTCTGCAGGAGAAAAATCTTTTTTGGATGCTGCTAATATTTTAGCTCCCGGATACAAACGCATAAAATCATTTGCCCAGTCTCCAATTAGATGATTTGGTACAACAAACAGCGACTTTTTGCATAATCCAAGACGTTTACTTTCCATTGCGGCTGCAGTCATCGTAAAGGTTTTTCCGGCACCTACACAATGCGCCAGCAGAGTATTTGGACCATACAGTTGTCTTGCTACAGCATTTTTCTGGTAAGGTTTTAAAGTGATGTCCAATGCCATACCCGGAAATTTAAGATTCTCTCCTAAATATTCTCTGGGACGTATAGAATTAAATAATTCATTATATTTTTTACATAATTCTACTCTTCTGTCACGGTCTTTAAACACCCACTCTCCAAATGCCTCCTTTAACGCATCCTGCTTTTGCGAAGCAACGGCTGTTTCTTTTTGGTTTAATTTCCTTGTTGTCGTTCCATCAGGATTATCTATCTTATCAAAAATTCTTACGTCTTTCAGATTCAAAGTGTCTTCTAGAATTTTATAAGCATTTATTCTATTTGTTCCATATGTAGTATTCACTAAAGGGTTTGAACTGTCAAAGTTTTTACCTTTTATTCTCCATTCATGTGTATACTCTGAATACATAATTTCAATATATTTACCTCTTAGCATGTATTCACTTGGTTTTAAAATATCACGGACAAAATCCGTAATAATCTCTGTCCCAATCCACGTAGCTCCAAGACGTATATCGATTTCTGATGCGTTTAAATCTTTTGGCTGTACTTCCTTTAATGCATTTACATTACTTTGATAAAATTCATCTGTTTTTGCAAATTTTTCGGCTACAGAAAGCTTACTCCTTACGTTTCCGGACAAATATTCATCTGCCGTTTCAAACTTACCTGTCAAAGGATTTTTAAAAATAACTCCTCTTAACCCGGTAATAATATCTTCTTTCGCCGCTCCAGTAAGTTCACACATATAGTCAATATCTACTTTTCCTTTTTCTGCGATTGATACTGTTAATGCTTCACTTGCCGTGTCTACAGATGTGACTGTTTCTGCTCTTTGAATTGTACGTTTCGTAAATATATCTGCTTTTCCGACATATTTTTCTTCTTCAAATAATTCCAACGAGCAGACCATTGGATAGCCGGCATCATCTTCAAAGTATTTAGCATTGATTTTTGATGAGATTCTGCCATACTTTTTTGTAAAATCATCATAAATTGTATTTAATTTTTTCTGCTGTCTACTGATTTGTTCATCACTATAATCATTTAACTGATACTCAATTAATTCATAAGTACATTTTCTGATATTAATCAGTGATTTTACTCTGTCAAATTGGTTTTCTGGTATATCACGCAGTTTCATAACAGAATTTTCCCTGTAAAATATATTGTCATCAATTACCGCATAAGAAAAATTAGCAACATCAGGCGGCGCCGGAATGGCTCTTTCTGATTCTTCTCTTTCTATCTCCATTTCGTTCAGTTGGATTTCTCCCTGAACATTTTTTAATGCTGTATTTAGTTTGTCGTAAAATAATTCTGTTTCATCAAGAATGCAGGCACTTTCCAGTCCAAACGGTCCTGAAACCATCCTCATTTCTCCTACAATCATTTCCGGATGAGATATAAAATAATTATTCATTAATATTCCTTCCGGATTCTGTGATACGGATACCCATTCCGGTATTTCATAAGATAATCCGTCTCTTTTCTGTAAAAAGACAATATCTGATGTGACTTCTGTACCTGCATTTGCTTTAAACGCCATATTAGGAAGACGTACTGCCCCAAGTAAATCAGCCCGCTGCGCAAGATATTTTCTTATACTATCATCTTTTTTATCAAGAGTTCCTTTACTTGTAACAAAAGCGATTACTCCTCCTGGTCTAATTTTATCTAATGACTTTGCAAAGAAATAATCATGAATCAGAAAATTACTGTTGTTATATTCTTTATCATTTACTTGATAATCTCCAAACGGTACGTTTCCTATTGCAACATCAAAGAAATCATCCGGATAATCTGTTTTTTCAAATCCACTGATTGTAATATCTGCATTCGGATATAATTTTTTTGCAATTCTTCCTGATATTTCATCCAATTCCACACCATAAAGATGACTATTTGACATACTTTCTGGAAGCATTCCGAAAAAATTTCCAATTCCCATAGCCGGTTCTAAAACATTCCCTGTAGAAAATCCCATTTTATTTATAGCATCATATATTCCTTTTATAATTCCCGGGTCTGTATAATGAGCATTCAATGTGGAACTTCTTGCAGCTGAATACTCCTCTTCCGTCAGTAATTGCTTTAATTCCTTGTATTCACTTTCGTATTTTTGTTTTTTATCATCGAATACATCAGCAAGTCCTCCCCATCCTACATACTGTGACAATGTTATCTGTTCATCCGGGAGAGCTAAACGGTTTTCTGATTCAATTTTCTTTAATAAACGTATTGCTGTAACATTTGCAGCATACTTTTCTCTTGGTGTTCCCCTGCCCAGAGATTCATCTGTGATATGGAAATTTATTTTCGGAATCAAGCTGCTGTTTTTTACAGTTCTATCCGCTTTCAATTCAAATCCATTTTTTTGTGCATAATACAAAAAATGTTCGAATATATCTTTTGAAACTGGAAGTAATGTTTCTTTATTCTCAATATCCACGGCTTCCGTCAATATAAAAGAATAAAATTCTTTTCCTTGCCAGTTATTTCCAAGTTCATCTGTGACAGAAATGCAATTTTTTTCTGTATTCCATGTAAAATGCATATCATTCATTTTTAATGACATACAGACTTGTTCCGCTATATTAGTTTCCTCTGGGATAGAAAAAGTGGCAGTATCAAGAGTATCTTCTTCCCTTGCTACCGCCACTGCAATATTTCCAGACTGTTCTTCAAAACTAGAAAATAATGTCATCTGAACAAAATTAGAATCTTTATCTAAATCTGATAAATCACTTCCTCTTTTACGATTTCCTCCGCTCTGTGTCTGATACTGTTGATTTGACGTACCCATTCCATCTGATTCTCTTTTTTCAACTGTTCCGTAACTCCTTCTTTCATCTTCATTTTTTCTACCAGATTGTGGTACATCTCCTCTGCTCTGTTCTGTATCTCCAAAAGTTTGACTCTGTCCTCCCCATGGATCTCCCACAGGAAATACTTCGCTGCTTTGTTCTCCAGCATATATTCCATCGCTATGCTCCCCCATTTTCTCAACGGTTCGTTCCGTTGTTCCTTTAATGTTAGATTCGGAATCTGATACTCTCCGTTCGGAATATATTCTACTTTCATTTATCTTTCCTCCTTGAAAACCAATTTCGTTTATGTTGCTTTCTTTAAACTTTTTGTTGTTTTGATTATACTGCTCTTTTTGTAATTTTTCAAGTCTGTTTTCAGAAATATTGTGTTTCATATTGTAATCACGTACATTTTTTCCTATTTCTAACAACAATTTTTCGCTATGTGTTGAAAAACTATTGCCTAATAGAAGCAAAATATTTTCGGAATTAAATTCATGAACATTGGAAAATGTAAATCTGTCTTCAAATTCTTCACTATCTATTTCACATCTTGACAAAACTGAATATTCTATACTTTCAGCAAGTGTTTCTCTATAGCATTTTTTTAGTTCATCATCTGTAACATCTTCTAAAAAACTGTCTTTCGCAGCCTCTTTTATATACTTAAAATTCTCTGTGACTTCTTCTTCAGCTAACTTTTCTGCAATTTTTCTGATTCCTTCAGCAAAAATACCGTTCTGAAAAATGATATTATATTCACTTTCCAATCCTGATATGACTGCGTTTTCCTGCTCCTTTCCTAATACCCATAAATACGGGTATTTTCCAATATTCTCCTCCTTGTGAACGGACTCCACATCAAAAACATATTTTAATCTTTTCTTTCCTTTAGAGTTTCGATCTATTAGAGCAATTCCTTTTGCCCCCCGTTTTACCCAACAGTGCATTTTTGTATTCCATATGTCCATTGTTGCAACTGCTTCTACATCTGGATTTTGAGCATGTAATAGCATCTGATCATTAAAATTATAACGATATACTTTTGATGCTGTCCTTAAAAACTTTTTCCATTCATCCGGTGAGGATACAATGTTTTTCAGAGTATCCTGATATAATTCTTCTATTTCCTGTAACTTTGCCATTTTATATTACCATTCCTTTTCCTTTTTTAGGTTTTTGGGCTACTTCCTCATGATTTTTTTCGTGTTTTGAGCTTTCCGTTCCTAAATCAAGAGTTTTCCCGAGCGTTGTTTTGACAAACATTTTCTCAAGCAGTTCTTCATCATTTTTAAGCCCTTTCATATATTGTCTTAATTCATAAACCTCCTCTACGCTATATGCCTTATTAAGATTTTCAGACGTTTCTTCCTGCAGGTCACTGTTCCAGTCACAGACATCATAGATTGCTGATTCAATGTTATAGTCAATTATTTCATTACCACTATTTTCTGCATCAATTCTTACAAGGTTATCACCATCAACACCTAGATTGTAGCCATGTCCGTCCATATAATCTAAAAGCAATTCTGCCTCATTATTCTCTAACGATATTGTTGTATATGTATTATTGACCCAGTACGCCAAATCCTCTGCGACCAGAAATACCGGGACTTCATGAAGTAATTTTTCTCCTATATCTGTCAGTTTTAATTCTTTTCCATTAACCTTATAATTTTCGAACATTTCATTGTTATCTTCACGCATACTGTAGAAGTTTTCTTTATTGTTTCCCCCAATGATGATATGATCTAAAACCTTAATTCCTACAATCTCAAAACTTTCAATCATTCTCTTTGTCATTTCATAATCCTGACTGCTTGGTGACAAACTTCCACTGACATGATTATGAAGCAGAATTACACTTCCAGCATTTGATAATATAGATGCCTTAAGCATTTCTCTTGGTTCTGATAATGCCTGATTTAATGTTCCAACAGATACTATGGAAAAATTGATTGGCTGCTTTGCTGTATCCAAATTAATAATACATATCTGCTCCCTATCAAGTTGTGACAACAGTTCTTTTCCTACAATTTCAACTGCATCTTCAGCTGTTTGTATGGAATTTGAAGAATAAAGAGTGGCTTCTTCATTCAGCCTTACTGAAACCTGCTTCAATTCAAAGTTATTACTACTTACTGAATTTTCGATATTCTCTTTTGAAATAACATCAATTTTATCTTCAGTAGATATCGTTTTGTCATGGCTATCCATATCCAATAATTGTTCATATTTTCTTTCAATTTCTGATTCACTAGTATAAGAACGTAGTACATAACCTATTTCATCAGGATTTTTATTTTTATTAGAATTGATATCTTCGTAAGGACTTCTATATCTTTGAGTTAATCTATCGTTTTCTGGTATCGCAAATTTGTCTTCAAGTTTACCAATCATTTTTATTTGATTTTTTTCTTTTAAATATTTAATTTTCTTATCTTTCCAATAATGCGTAAGACATATAGCTTTTAAATCTTCATTAATTTGGTTCAGTGTCCATGTTTTTGTCTCAGAGTAAGATTCATAACTACCATCGTCATGCTCATATCCACTAACTTTAAAAGTTATTGAATTTGTATCACTTTTTTCTATTTTTACACCCGACACTGTGTAATGAGGATGTGCATTATATCGTGCCAAATCATCAAGAAGATAATAAGACACTTCTTCACAAGTATTAATCTGAAATAAATTTTCCTTTAGGTAAGTTTTACAATTGCGAGCATATTCGGCATAATCTTGTATATTTTTATTTGCTTTTTCCAAATTCCAACCTGTACCTCTTTGCCTTAATGTAATTCGTTCCTCTTCTGGCATTCCAATTAACATCTCATATTCAAAAATATTATTATATATATCTTCTTCTGACATATCCTCTTGCGTGTTCACATTTTTTTGAATATTTATCGAATTTTTATTTAACTTATCGCTTGGATCCTCTTTAAAAACAAAAGAGTGCGTATACTTGCTGTAGTACCCACCCATTTCTTTCAGTTTCTGCTTTTCTTCTAAAAATTCTTCTCTTTCAAGAGTATCTACAATTTTCACTAAATATATATCTTCACCTGTTTTTGTATGCGTACTCTTTTTTATCTGATAACGTTCATGATTATCATTATTTTCTGTAGATTCTTTTGCTTTAACTCTAGCCTGTTTTTCAACTATTTTTAAATCAGAGGAAACTTTTACACCGGAGTAATGAAAATCAACATGATAATAGTCCGTCATGCTGTCTATATCTTCATAATTGTAGGCTCTTACTTCTCTTTCGATGTCATCTATCATTGCCTGTGTCTGTTCGTTATATACTTTATAAAAATTGCTTTCTTTCCATGCCTTCTCTAATGCCTGGTCAAATTCTTCTCCTCCTAATTCTTCACCATTGTAGTAATCATTTGCCTTTAATTTACGATAAATCTCATTAAGTTCTTTTAAATTCAGTTCTTCCCTTGTTTTGTAAATATCATGCGGTGCTTCTACCATGTCTGTGTACAGGGTCTGCCCCATGGAATACCTATGAATCCTCACACTGAATTTATACGTAGGATAAATTTCTTTCACATAGTTTCTGATAAGTGCTGCAACATCTTTGATATCCCTGTTCCAGTCATGTTTCTCTCCCTCCCAGCCGTTATCACTATAAAATTTATTTCTGGTACTGTCAGATGTTTCTTCGGTAGGCTGTGCTGATAAAGCATTATATCGATGTTTCCATACCGGAAAAAGAATATCGTATTCACGATTAATTTCTTTCATTGTCTCCGCATTACCTCCGGCATCCGGATGATGTTTTCTCGCCAATTTTTTAAACTGTTCCTTTAAGTCATCCAACGACTGTATATTTTTAAAATAACTCATTTACTTTTCCTCCTGTTCTTTTTTACACTACTTTGTATGTTCCTCATTCTCCTGACCTTGAAACCATACTGTTACAATCCTGTTTTCTTCCACATTCTCCACAATTTCTTTTACTTCATTCATTGTTACTTCGTTCATTTTCTTACCTCCAAAATACGTTAAAATAAAAAAAGACAGCACCTCTGCTATCTCTACATCTTTACAATTATATTATAACATTTCATTATCTAACCGTATACGTTACTTTTAGTTACTCTTTCTGTTTACTTTTTTTCTTATCTTTCTTTTGGACATATTCGCTTTTTTGCTTTTCTAAATTCCTTTTTTTCTGAACTGTAAAATAAGATAAATCTGTTGCTATTCCCCGGATTGTCCGTAAATCCCTTTTTATTTTTTCTTTACTTTTCTTTATATCATTGTATGCATCCATATACTCCTGATACATTTCACCCACATAATTACTTTCCAGCATTTCTTCTATTTCTGTGACTTTATTTTTCTCTTTCGGCGAAAGTTCTTTGTTTTTTGACATTATTAATTTCTCATACAATTCAAAAAGTGATGGCTCTCCTTTCAAAAAATCCTCATATTTTTTTCTACATTTTCTTAAGTCCTTATTTTTTTGCTTCAACATTTCTGACAGGTAAATCTTCCACTTTTCCACATCTTCAGATGTATTTATGCGGTGTTCTGCAAGGAATTTATGCTGTGCCAGCATTTTATTTATGGTTCGATTATTTCTTTCTGTTTCCCATGTTGTTCCGACCTTTCCACTATGATATAACATTTTTGCCTTATAAATCTTTTTCAGATTTTCCCGTTGATATAAAGACATCTGTGACCATTTTATATATTTTGCTCTTTGAATGAAAAAGTTGCTGCAATAATATTCTTTAATAATCGGTACAAATATGACTGTCTGTTCCTTAAGCTCTATTCTTCTTTTAATATCATATGGCTGATATTGTTTTGGAAGTCGGTAGGAACGCACTGCATTTGCCTTTCCCAGTGGATGATAAGCCAAATACGGTCCATATTTTTTTGATATGCCTTCCCTTAATTTATATCCATATTCTTTTTTTAGTCGGTTTTTAAAATCTTCATAATCTTTAGATTTTCTTACGCATTCATCAATATCCTGTTTTATTTTTGCATCCCAGTCAATATCCTCTTCTTCACCCGCACGAATAAATTCCAGCCTTGACAGACCATACCTTTCTGCAATTCTGTCAGTAATCGGCTGTATATATTTCTCCCAGTCACCATCTTCATACCGGTATTTTTTTCCCGTGATAGAATTTACTGAGTTAAAACAGAGATGTCCGTGCATATGATCCTTATCATCATGAACTGTAAATACCGCATCATACTCATCTTTCAGATATTCATCTACAAAATCGGACATTACATTCATACATGTTTGTACAGATACATTTTCCTCCGGCGGAAAAGAGATTACGAAATGATAACCCTGTCTTCCTCCTGCTTTTCCATAAGTTTTTTTTGTATCTAGAAATTTCTTGTAAATTTCTTCCTCATCTTTTCCACAATTACCGCCAACCAGCCTTTTGTTCTGTGTTTTTTCCGGATTTAAAATATAATATATACAGTTTATCAGTCCAGCGGCTTTATTTCCACTTTTCCTTTCTTTTATGTGCATTAGTTTCGTTATTCCCATTTATTTTCTCACTCCTAATTTATTCTTGCAAACAGAACATTATTTCATTTTCCATTTTTGTTATTTTTTCCAAATAATTATTCAACTGATTAATCTCCATATAAATGTTCCTGATATTGCTTTCGGCATATTGAAAACATATCTGCTCTATATTACTAATAATCGGATAAATTTTATAATGTATTTTCTTCTTTAAAATCAAAATATCTGTTTTCGTATATTTCAACGGATTTGACAGTCTGTTTCTTATCAGTCTGCTGGTGCTGATTTTTAATTTTTTCGCATTAGATTTTAGTTTTAAATAAATTTTTTCATCAACAGCCAAGGAAAAACTTGATGTCTTCTTTTCCTCTTCTTCTGATAAAATTTCATCCTCTGAATTGTTTAAATCTCTTAAAAGTTTAATGATTTCTGATAATTCAACTATGATATTTTCTATTAGCAGATGTATTTCCGAATCAATATTCAGCGCTCCATATGTATTAAACAGACGTGCTTTATAGTTAATCTTTAGTCCTGTACTGTGGATTTCATTATTCAGCTTCTGATAAACCGTATCCAGATTTGTATCTTTAAATGCTGTCTGCCCGTCAAGCTGTTCTCTTGCATATGCCGATTTTCTTTTTTTCTTTTTTTGGGCTTCTTTTATGATTTCTTCTTGCAGCTGTTTGGATATTCTTACCCGTATGATTTTTTTACTTGTCATATCTCCTCTTTTCTTAAATGTATACATTTTTTGTATGCATTTTTCTGATGTATACATTTTGCATACATCATTTTTTTGATGCTTACATTTTGTATACATAAATTGCCTGCATTTTGTATACAATTCCTTTCAATATATACATTCTGCATACACTTTTTTCGTTGCATACATTTTGCAGTCATTTTTTGTATGCATTTTGGTTTTTTGCATACATTCTGTATGCATTTTTTGCCCTTATGCCCATTTTTTGAGTGGCAAGATACGCATTTTTTAGGACATTTTCGATAAAAAATATCGAAAACAAAAAATGCACTTGTTAGGGAGTTCCCTAATACCCCTTATTTGTATGCAATTTGGTTATGCCCATATAATGGTGTAAAAAGAAAATAATAAAAAAACGAGCCAAAGTGCTCACCTTTAGGTATAATTAAGTTTCCCACA
>CAJFUA010000130.1 GCA_904420085.1 uncultured Eubacterium sp.
CTCTTCTG
Source organism: uncultured Eubacterium sp. (assembly GCA_904420085.1). Lineage (GTDB taxonomy): Bacteria > Bacillota > Clostridia > Lachnospirales > Lachnospiraceae > Eubacterium_G. Next base: position 9 of record CAJFUA010000130.1, read on the forward strand.
CCGTCTGCAGTCCTTCCATAAAGGAATTCATATCCACCATCAGACCGATATGGTACCCCGCGTAGGAATAACTGCGGAGCAGGAAACATTTCCCGTCGAAATCGTAGAGCTGCCAACCTCTGGTTGTCCCTTCCGGGAATCCTCTGGAGAGAAGCTTATTGCGAAAATTCTCCATCTCCCCAAAAGTGTAAGAGTCATAATTATATTTCACATAGATGGAAGCCAGGCTGCGGTCGTAGAGATAGGCCACTCCCTCCACCTGCCGGTTCTTCTGCATGCTGCCCAGTTCCTCGATCATCTCATAGTTCAGAACTTCATCATGCCCCCGCTCCATGGTCAGCTCCGCAAGGTGGTCCAACACAAAATCGTCCAGTTCCTCCTCCGTCTCCAGAATATTTTCCTGCAGAGGAATCATATCGCCCTCCAGAGAGTGCTCGTAGGAAGCGCTGATCTGGTTGGAGGAAAACCAGACCACCAGGCAGGCGGCCACAAAGGTCAGAATCCCCAAAGGCAGAAAGGTAACACAGAGCACACGCACAAACCGGGCCGTCAGCGTCTTCTTATTCCATCCAAACCTTATCATGTACTGCCCTCTCCTTCCGTTTTCCTGTCACAAAGTATACCATTTTCACAGAAATAGCTCAATCCCGAACACGACATCAGGCCGGGCCCAAAAAGGGCCCAGCCTCAGAAATGTTTTCTATTCATATTTTCATATTTCACACTGCGCGATTTTCACGCCTGTCGCAATGCTTCTATCCCTTGACACCGCCGGCGATAACGCCCTTTTCCAGCTTATCCTGGAAGAAGGGGAACAACAGCAGGATCGGCAGTGTCGCCGCCACAATCACGGCGTACTGTATCAGGTACCGGTTGTAATCGGGATTCTCGCTCCGCAGGAAGTTTTCATTATCCGCGGTAATCTGTTTGATCCACAGCTGCAGGGGCCACAGATTCTTCTTGTTGGTCACATAGATGGAAGCCTGCAGCCAGGAGTTCCACTGCATAACCACACTGTTTAGGATAATGACAAAGCCCAGATTCATGGCCTGGGGCAGCATGACCTGCCACATGGTCCGAAAATGCCCCGCCCCGTCGATCCGGGCCGCCTCGTACATCTCATGGGGCACCGAATTAAAGGCGTTCATCATCATGATCATGAACATGGCGTTGGTACATCCCGGAATGATCAGCGCCCAGCGGGTTCCAACCCATCCCAGGTACCGGATCACAATGTAGGTGGGCACCATACCGCCGGAGAACAACATGGTAGACATCAGGATCAGGGAGATCGGTGTCTTCAGTTTTGTGTCACGGCTCAACGCGTAACCGGTTATGGCAGCCAGCACAAAACCAAGTGCTGTAGCGCATACCGTATAGATAATGGTATTCGCATAACCGCTGATAATGCTGGCATCCTGAAAGATCAGTTCATATCCCTTCAGATTAAAGTCTCCAAGCCACTTCCACATAAGTCCCTCATAGGCCATAGCCTGACGGCCGTCGGACAGGGAGATCATCAATACGTGCCACATGGGAATGACGCAAGCCAGAGCAATCAGGGCAACCACCACATAGATAATCACATCGGCAATGTGATCTCCCACACTCTTATGTTCCACCATATTCAGAGAGGTATCCATCTCCGATACAGACATCTTTTTCTTTCTCTTCATCTCACACCTCCGCTCTTAGAATAGGGACGAATCCGTCATCTTCCGGCTGAGAGCGTTGGAGCCGATCAGCAGGACAGTTCCCACAACGGACTGGAATAATCCGGACGCCGCCGACAGACTGTAGTCGGTGGCAGAGCCAAATGCCATTCGATATGTGTAGGTATATATGGTATCCGCCACCTCATAGGTGGAGGGCATGTACAGAAGCAGAATGCTGTCAAATCCGGTGGAAAAACTCAATCCCACACCCAGCACAAACATCATCATGATGGTCGGCATAATACAGGGCAATGTAATTCGAAACAGCCTCTGCCAGCGGTTGGCTCCGTCGATAGCTGCAGCCTCATGCAGGTCCCCGCTGACCGTGGAGATCGCCGCCACATACATGATGGATCCCCAGCCGACACCCTGCCAGACGCCCATCAACACATAGATGATCCAGAATATCGGGATATGTTCGTTGGCCAGCCAGTTCTGATTCTCCAGGCCGAATACATTGGTCAGAAGCATGGTCAGCGGACCATCCTTTCCCAGAAACTCCGTTACCAGAGAGGCCACGACCACCGCCGCCACGAAGTTCGGCAGGTAGGACATGGTCTGGCAGATCCGCTTGAACCGCTTGTTCTCAATCATACTCAGCAGAAAAGCGAAGATGATCGGCGGAACGAATCCGATGGTATTTTTTAAAATTGCGATACAGATCGTATTTCGGAGGGCTACGAGGAACTGGTCTCCGGTAAACAGATCAATAAAGTTCTGGAAGCCTACCCAATCACTGCCAAAATATCCCTCGACAATATTGAAATCCTCAAAAGCCATCACAATACCGAACATGGGGATAAAGTGCAGCACCACCATATATACAATGGCCGGGACGAACATCACATATACCGGCCAGTTCCTCTTGAAATCCTTGCTCCAGGGAGTCTTCGGCGGCTTATAAACTGCCGCTTTTTCCTTTGCCATAAGGAACCTCCTCTCTTTCTCTCAAACCTCTGCCGGGGAGGCTATCCCCGGCAGAATCAAACATCATTTCCAATATCTTATCCTTACTGGGCAGCTGTAGGATCAATCTCATACTGATCCGCATAGGGCTGGGCAGCTTCCAGAGCCTTCTGGTAATTGTACTTCTCCTGAGTTTTGCACCAGGTACCCCAATCATCATCACTGTTGATGTCCTTCTTACCTTTGATAAAGTCTACCGCGTTGGTCTGCGTGTACTCCAACAGTTTATTTCTGGCATCATCCATAATATCGATATCATCCTGCTCCATATTATTGGTAATGGGCGTACCCTGAATCTGTGCTGTATTCTTGTACTGGATCCACAGTTCCATGGAATGCTCATAAGTAGGCGCATATCCCTCGTCAATGCTGGTTACCAACTGCAGATGCGGGAATTTTTCCAGCGTAGCTGCTGTCCGCAGTCCTCCCGCGTCGTTCTGAATCGCCTCCACCAGCTTGTATCTTCCGTCATCGCCCATGGTGTAAGTCCCGTCGGGGATACCATTGTCACTGTAGAAGGATGTACCGGTCTCCTCCATCTCCTCGGGAGTCAGTCCCAGAGATGCCAGTCTTGCGCCATCTTCCGAATACAGATAATCGATCATGGTCAACAGTGTTCCGATATCTTTGTCTTCCGCCGCGGAAGTGATGGCATAGCCGGTTCCGTTCAGGCCGGTTCCCGTCATGATACAGTTGGGCGCCACATTCTTGCAGGCATCGGTTCCATAGATGTCGTTCATGGGAAGGGCACAGCCGGCCACATAGATGCCGTCGGTGTACTCATCTCCCTGATCGAGACGTCCGCCCAGCTCCGCCTGCATGCCGCACCACATGCCGACCTTGCCCTGGCGCACGGAAGTGTCATCAATGGAGTAGAACATGTCGGAAGTACGCTCGTTGAAGTCCGGATCCAGCCATCCCTTCTCGTACCAGTTGTTCAGGCACTCGAGATACGCTCTCGCGGAGTCTGTCACGCCGCCGTACTGTACCTTACCGTTCGCATCCTCATAGAAAGCAAAGTTGCCGCCGCCGAAGCAGGAGCACAGATCTCCGGTCCAACTGAAGCCCGGATAGTACATGCTGATGCAGTAGCTGTCGTCGATGCCGAGATCCGCATAGGCTTTCTCGAAAATCTCAAACATCCACTCCCAGTCGCTGATGTACACCGGATCCGTTCCGCCGCTGGGGAACACCACATCGTCCTCCCAGCTGTCGGGGTCGCTGGGATCCGTATAGCCGCCGGTAAAGGCAGCTCCTGTTACCGGATTGGTTCCGTATTTTACGATCCAGTCTCTGCGGTACTGATATCCGCAATAGGTATAACCATAATCCTCATTAAAAGACATAACATGGAGATATTTCTCCTCCCCGTCAATGTTGGTAAGCGCCCAGGATTTCATTTCCGGATGCGCATCCAGATACGCCGTATAGTTCGGCATATACTCCTCCACATAGGGAGTCAGATCCAGAATAATGCCCTGCTCGTATAGGATCTTCGGGCTGTCAGAGATGGACATATCCAGAATATCCGGATAGTCGCCGGAACCCATCATCGTCGAGTAGCTGTCCGCCGCCGTGCCGGCCGCCGGCACCCAGAACTCCAGATCGATCTTCTTGTCCTCCTCGCCCCAGGTCTGGGAGGTCAGATACTGAACAACCGGATTGTCCGCGTAATCCGTGTAGTAGGAAGCGTCCGCTCCCTGATAGATCCACATGGTAAAGGATGTGTCCGAGGACGCCCCGCCGCCTCCGCAGCCGGAGAGCAGTCCCGCCGCCATCACTCCGCAGAGTGTGAGGCTTAAAAGTTTTTTCACATGTTTGAACTTCATATGATATGTAACCCTCCTTGTAAATTTCTTAATCTTAAAATATCATAAACAATCTGTGAAATCTCTGTGAAATCCGATGGGCTTTAACCCGAATCCGACGTGTTCCACATCGGAAATCCGACACAGATCCTTCGCTATCCCATGTGTCTGCTCTCTACTGCCAGACACGGTTGCGCTCCTGCTCCGCCGCGAGATCTTCCTTCGACATATATTTGCGGAAAATCTTCTCCAGCACATAGCTGGCAAGGAGCATATAGCTGGCCGGAGCCAGAAGAATCAGAGGCGGGAAATAAACCACCGCCACCACAAAGACCGCCAGCAGAAGCAGCAGCAGAATCCCTTTTACCAGGTGCGTCATCATGATAAAGAAACTGTTCTTCAGGGTTCGCTTCGCCCCGTCCTCAAACCGAGCGATATAGGTCAGTGTAAAGATAACCATGACCAGGTTGAAGGCCTCCAGCACCACAAAGGGGATCCACATCCAGCCGATGGTCACGCCGTCCCGCCACATCTGGTAACAGATATAGGCCTCGTCCGCGAAGATAAATCCCAGAATCAGGTGCACGAGCCAGCACTTCGTGGACACCTTGAAGTTTTTCTTAAAGAAATGCCAGAACTCCCCCGACACATAGCCCCGGTCATTCTTGATAACCTTCTGGGTCGTGTAATACAGGGCCGATGTGGCCGTCCCGATGGTAACAATCGGCAGACAACTCACAAACCAATAGATCGTCAAAAATACCAGGTCCAGCAGCTTGTTACAAATCTCGTTCAGCTTTGCCATAATTTCTCCTCCCTTTTCTTTCCTTTTCCATCCGCTCGATACGGATCAAACCACTCTATCCGCA
>CAJFUA010000131.1 GCA_904420085.1 uncultured Eubacterium sp.
AACCAATGGGTATTTTCTTTTTATCTCTTGAAGATAAATATTAGTAATCGTAACATTGTTTTGCTGTCTTTCTAATAATAGTTGTAAATGCATTTTTAAGCCTAACTTAAAATCCTTATCTTTAGAAAAATTAATATCAAAATAATCTTTTACTTCTTTAATTACAGCATCAACAATTTGATTTAATAACTTATCTAAATTTTCATCTTCATCATCTTTTTGATAACTACCAATTAATAATTGAGCAAATAAAACAACTTCATCTTCAACTAACTCAATATCAATTGTTTTACTAACCCGATGAAAAAACTCATATGAAATTTGATATTCAATATTATTATTTAAATGATGTTTAGCAGTTTTACTATTAATATAATTACGATTAATAATTCTTTCAATTGCAACACCAGCATGAATCATAATCATTGGAAAATCAATTTCACGAATTTGATAATTATACAATTCACAAACATCCTCAAGGATATCTTTAATTTCTAATAAATCAAAATTTGACCATAAATCAGCAATTGAATTTAAATTCAAGAAATTACCATGAGTTTCCTCAGTTAATAATTGTTTATATAATTTTCTTTTATCTGCTTCATTTCCCCGTAAGCTAATATAATTCTTTGATCTAATCAATTTTAAGCTAGGATATTCACTTATCATCTTACGAATCTTTTTAATATCATTATCAATTGAATAACCACTAACAAAAACCTGGTCTTGTAAAGCAATTAAATTAATTTCTTTGCTTTTAAATAACAACTCTCGAATGATATAAACACAACGTTCATGTGAGTTTTGAGGAATAAGTTCCTTAGTTTCAATATCTTGTTTAAAAAGCAAAGCTTCATCAATTTGATAACCTAATCTTTTATTTGATTTAATCAATAAACAATCATAAAACTTATTAATAACATCGATATCTGATCTAATAGTACGATCAGAGACATTTAATAATTTGGCAAGTTCTTTCCCTGTAATCCAATTATTATCATTATTTAATATGTCAATAATTTGATTTTGACGTTTATTAAGCATGATATCAACTCCGCTATCATACTAACACATTTTTAGGATTTATATCTATAATTAAACTTCCTAATAGATAGGAAAATTCCTATCTGTTAGGAAGTGTTATTTCCTTTATAAATAATTAAGCATAATATTGTTATTATATTGTCAAATGAGGTAAACTATTAATCGAGGTGAGAAAAATGTTGAATTTTATTGAATATCCAAAATGCAGTACATGTAAAAAAGCTAAAAAATACTTAGATCAACTTGGTTTAGAGCACCAGGATCGTCATATTGTTGAAGAAAAATTAAACAAAGAAGAACTACATGCTTTATATAAAAAAAGTAATTTGCCACTTAAAAAATTCTTTAATACTTCTGGATTAAAATATCGTGAATTAAATTTAAAAGATAAATTACCAACAATGGGTGAAGATGAACAATTAGAACTTCTAGCTAGTGATGGTATGCTTGTTAAAAGACCAATCGTTGAAACTGAAGATCGCGTTTTAGTTGGTTTTAAAGCTAGTGAATATGATACATTAAAATAATGCCTGCTTCATATAGTCATTATCGTTTAGGTAAAATCGTTTTAAAACAGCTTGATGACCAGCTAAAAAAAATTATTAATGATAATATTGATTTTTATAATATTGGTCTTCATGGTCCGGATATTTTATTTTATAATCGGCCCTATTTACATAGCAAAATCAATCGCTTAGGCAGTGCTATTCATCAACAAAAAGCTTGTGAGTTTTTACTTCCAGCAATAACAACATTACAACATACTAAAAGTCAGGCTCAGTTTGCGTATCTTTGTGGTTTTGTTTGTCACTTTATTTTAGATAGTAATTGTCATCCTTTAGTAAATGAAATAATGGATAAGACTAAAACTACTCATTTTGAAATAGAAACTGAGTTAGATCGTTATTTTATGGTCAAAGATGGTTTGAATCCTTTAAAAACTCATTTAACTAATCATATCCATATTAATGATG
>CAJFUA010000132.1 GCA_904420085.1 uncultured Eubacterium sp.
AAGGGCTCGAGATCGGTGAGCTTTTCGCCCACGCCGATGAACTTGATGGGCTTGCCCGTGACCGCCTTGATGGAGAGACAGGCGCCGCCGCGGGTATCGCCGTCCAGCTTGGTGAGGATGACGCCCGTCACGCCCAGGCGCGCATTGAACGTTTCGGCAACGGTGACGGCGTCCTGCCCCGTCATCGCGTCCACCGTGAGCAAAATTTCGGTGACACTGACGGCTTTTTCGATCTCCTCGAGCTCCTTCATAAGCGCGTCGTCGATGTGCAGCCGTCCCGCCGTATCGATGATGACGGTATCATAGCCCATCTTCAGGGCATACTCCACCGCCTGCTTCGCCGTTTTTGCGGGAGCCTGCGTTCCCTTTTCAAAGACTTCCGTCTCCGCCTTCCGCCCGACGATCTTGAGCTGTTCGATGGCGGCGGGGCGGTAGATATCGCACGCCACCAACAGCGGTTTCTTCCCCTGCTTTTTCAGGAGCAGCGAGAGCTTTCCGCACAGCGTCGTCTTGCCGGCGCCCTGCAGGCCGCACATCATGATGACGGTGGGCGGCTTGGAAGATACTTCAAGTTTGGCATTCCCCGACCCCATCAGCGCGATGAGCTCGTCGTTGACGATCTTGATGACCTGCTGGGCGGGATTGAGCGATTGCAGCACCTGCTGCCCCACCGCCTTTTCAGAGACGTCGGCAATAAACTGCTTTGCGACTCTGATATTGACGTCCGCCTCTAAAAGCGCGATGCGCACCTCGCGCATCGCCGTGCGGATCTCCAGTTCGGTGAGCTTCCCGCGCTTGGTGAGTTTGCTGAAAATGTGATTGAGCCGCTCGGAGAGCGAACTGAACAATGCCATGGCCTTTCCCCTCCTTCCGCCCCGTTACAGGAGCGTATCGGCGTGCTCGGCGAGCGCCTTGCGCACTTCCTGCGAATAGTCGCGCTCCATCATCGAAAGAAGATGTACGCTCTGCTGTGCAGTCAGATTTGCCTGCGCCCACTTTGCGATATCCGTCATCAGAAAGGACTGCGCAAGCGAACTCTCCGCAAGCATGCGCAGGATGTGCAGCTTTTCCTCGTATTCCTCCAGCTGACGGCGCACCTTCTGCAGGGTATCGGAGACGCTCTGCCGCGAGCAACCCTTCTGCTCGGCGATCTCTGCGAGCGAAAGATCGCAGTTGAAATACAGATCTGCCACCTCGCGCCTGTGCCGGGTGAGAAGCGGATTGTAGATATCCCACAGCCGCATGAAATGCAGATCGGTATGCAGCAGCGCCATTCTTCCCCTCCCTACATGCGCCATTATATCCGATATGAAAATGCCTGTCAAGCGTTTTTGCTTGACAGACAGAGATTTTTCCGTGCAATTCTGCCCGTTCCCGCCCGATCCGTTCGTGCTAGGCCGTGCGCCGCCCTTGCTCTTCCTGTTCCCGTTAGCGGTCTGTCTGCAGACGTCTGCTGCGGATATCCAGCATCGTCGCCACGATATGTTTGCAGGGGCCGGTATAGTTTTCATGGGCAAGACAGTTACACTCATGGCTGATAAGACGATCCCTGCAGAAAATCAGTTCACACCGATACAGCTCGCGCCCCTGCACACGGCTTGTGAACAGCGTAAAATGCCCGTTCCATGAAAGGTCGTGCACCCGCCCCTCCTGAAAGTATCTTTTGCCCTTCTGAAAGGTCACATAGACGTTGAGAAGGTCGAGGATGTATTGCTCGGAAAATTCCGGAAACCCGCGCTTTTTCCCGCTGTCCGCAGGCGCCGCGGCCGGGGTTTTTACAGGGGTGGCTTGTATGCGGGGAGCGGAACGCGGGCGCGCTTCCTCCGCAATGACCGCGTCCTCGTTTTCCTCGTCCTCGGCGTCCTCCCCGGGATCGTTTTCCTCTCCCAGGAACTTCAGGGCGAGCGCTGCGCTCTCTTCCCCATGTTTCAGGGCACGCCTGTACCATTTTGCGGCCTCCTTCGCATCGGCGGAAACGCCCTTGCCGTACCGATAGCAAAAGCCCAGCATGTACTCCGCTTCGGTCAGTTTTGCGCGCGCCGCCCGCTTCAGATACCCAACAGCCGCCGCCCGGTCTGTCTCCGACCTGCCGTAATTGAGCAACCCCAGACCCAATCTGTATTGCCCCCGGGCATAATCCTCTGCGGACTGTGCCGGACTTCCGCAATATGGACATACTCTATATTCTTCATTGTACCATTTCCCGCAAGAGGGACAGACGATCATTCTTTTTCTCCCGTATTTCTCTATCTGTTTTTTTTTGCCGGCTCCCGTCCCGGAAAGGGCCGTATCGCTGTTACGATGAGCGCCCGCACCTTTGCCGCCTGCAGTGCGGACAGCGCACGCAGCCTGCCGGGATCCGCCTGTCACGGTTCGGACATATCATCGCAGCCATATAATAATACTATTCGCCGTAGTCCTCATCATCCGCATACCCCATGTCTGTTCCGCAGTCCTCCTCTCCTTCCGCATCAAAGGACAGGCAGTCCCCGTCATACGCATCGTCATCATATTCTTCCCAAACCACTGACGGCGAAGAACGGGCGCTCCCCTGCTCATTTGAAAGGGCTGCCTGCGAGGGACGTTCAAATCCGCAGTACTCGCACCGCCCGTTCGGAAAAGCGGAATACAGTTTGCAATGCAGACACATGATCTTTTCCATCGTTCTCCTTTTTCCGCGCAGCCTGCTTGTGTTCACCGCAGGCGGTAGACGGAATTTTCCGGGTCGTAGATGAGTTCTCTTCCCGATTCGGAAAAATACCCGCGCAAAAACGCCATGTAGCGGCGGAAGGTCGCAACGGAAATTTCGTACTTTCCGCAGCACTCCGAAATGCGGATCCCCCCCTCCGTGCGCAGCACGTCATACATCTGCAACAGAATATAACTCTTTCCCATCTCCTTTTTCGTTCATAAAGCGCTTTTTTCTCCTTTGAGATTTCCGGTGGCCGACCGGGTGTTGCAACTACTGAAAGTGTATCATATTTTGCTTCTCTTTTGTTGAGCCGCGTTTTCCAAAAGGGTGGATTTTTCGGCTGAATCATCGGAAAAAAACGCTGAATTGCCCCGGAAACATGCCAAAAACCATCAAAAATACGTCCGGAGGCAGCTAAAAAACATCTGCAACCCGCAACATTGTCCCGCCCTCCTTTCTTCCGCAATTCCGCACAAAAAAAGGGAACAGCCGATGGCTGTTCCCTTTTTTGCGGTCTGTCCGAAGTCCTTACATATTCTCCGCGGTCATCGTTTCACTGCCGATGCCCTCTTCTGCCGCAAACACGCGCTCCGCCGTGATCGTGTAGATCTTATCTCCGATCGTGACCGTGTTTTCAGGCAGATTTTCCGAATCGACAACTTCTTTAAAGGTGATCGTCAGCGTCGCGCCGTTCTGAGAAGCATTCGTATTGTCCGATGTAACAACGATCGTGAACGTATTTCCATCCTTTGTGCATTCAGAGACGGAGTACTGTATTCCGTTATATGCAAATGCATAGATCTCAACAATCTCTCCCGACGTCATATCATATATGAAATATACCGTACTGCCGTTCAGATTGTTTGTTTCTGCCGTGCTGCCGGAAGCAATACCGGAAGCTGTTGTACGCCGCGAAAGAGAAACAGGCGTAACCGTTTCGTTTTCCTCTGTAAACGTAAACACATAGATATACTGATGCAGCGTGGTCTCCATTTTGTAGGTAGTGAACGTCCAAATGGTCTGACCTTCTTCGGTAGCCTGCTCAAACACTGTCGTCCCAGCCAGCTCGTCGTCATATTTGACGGAAGGAAGGTAGGTATCGCCCGCCGCATAGTAGATCGTCTCGCCGTCATCCCCGGTGCCGCTGGAAAGGCGGAAATCGCTCGAGACAAACTCCTCGCTGTAAACGGTATAGTCCGCCCCACCCACGGTACCGGTAGCAAGCTCCGTGGCGCGCGTCAAAGAATAGATGATATAGCAATAAATTCCACTCGTAAACTGCGCGGCATAGAAATTCATATGGTACAGCTCTTCGTCGCTACCCTGGAACTCCAGCGTAAACACATGCCCGTAATCAGGATCGGCCGAAGAATTCCTGTATCCCGCCGCACTCAGCCGCCCGTCTGTGAAAGTGAGCGGCTCGCCATCGACACCACTGATCGAATTGAATGCACCGGAAACAGAATACTGCATCTCTTCTCCGTTCATAGTACCGGAAATCGAGAGGTAACCGTAGAAAGCGTCAAACGCGATCCCCATGTTTGCAAGGATATACAGGTATTGGTAGCTGTAAAGAGTAAGCTGATAGGTGTCGTTCTCCGTCATAGAGAAGGAGCCGCTGTTGGTCGCCGTACCGGCGTTCACACCGAATACAATGTTCAACGTCAACGGATTGGTCACCGTATAAATATATCCGTTGGAACTGTTCGCAAGCGCCGCAGATACATTATAGGCAAGCTGCGCTTCCACTTGTCCTTCCTCGGTATAATTGACGATGACATAGCGATCCAGCGTATCGGGATCGGGATCTTCTTCCGTGGAAGCAGGCGTGTACCTTGCCTCCACCGTAAATGTTGCGCCACTCGGCATGAACTCCAGCGTACTGCCATCCTCGGCCGTCAGCAGAATGTACCCGCCGTTATACAGATAATAGGTCGTGTCATTGTAGATGAGCGTATCGCCATCCGAAACGGCAAGCTGTTTCACAACATAGCCATAGTCATTCGCACTCGTGCTTTCTCCCTCTTCGGGAAGCGTGTAAAACCTGAAGCCGTCCTCTGTATCATAGGTGTAGTAAGCCGAACTTGTATTGCCGAACTGCACGGTACCGTCCATATAGAACACAACGGCGGCAAGGTCGCTTGCATAGAAAGTTGCCGAATAAGTCGAGGCGGTCACGACGCTCGTATCCGTAATGGTATACATGGCGGACTCCGATTGGTCGTTGCTCATGTAATAGAACAGTCCGTCATCCAGCATCACATACATGCCGTTCACGGGCCGACCGAGCGCATTATACTTAACTGCATTACCGATCTCGTCCAGAACAAGCACAGAGAGATCGGAACGGTCAAGGTATGCCCCCGCAAACCCGTCGCTGCGCGCAAAGAACGCAGGATCGTATGTATTTCTGTCGCCGGAAACATACCCAAGGGTTCCGGTATAGACAACCTGATCTGCCCCTTCGCCCACGGTCACGACGTAGTATTCATCCACTTCCCTGTAGGTCCCTTCCAACACGCTGCCGGACGCATCGCCGTCCGCAATGGTTACGGTTGCATTGCCGTAGCCGTCCAGCACGATGGTCACGCCCTGTCTCATACGGTTCGAAATCAGGTCATAGGTACCTGCCTCACTGCCGCGATTGCGGAAGCTTGTTCCGCCATTTTCAAGGTCAAAGTACAAATAGCCCGTTGTAGAACCGACACTGACAGCCAGAACATATGCCTTTTCATCGGAATCGAGCACATTTTCCGTTTCAGAATAAATACCGATCAACGTCTCACCGTCAGCAGTGGTATAGCGTCCGATCAACGTCGTCCCGTTCAGCTCCAGCTTGCTGCCGTCGCCCATCGTGATAGAAACCGGAGTTTCTGCGATGCGGAAGTAGTTGGCATTGGTCCCTGCCACAAGCGTAAATTCGAACGCTGTTCCACTGCCGGAAGGTGTGAACGTATACACATTCCGTGTATAGTCCTCAAATACCGTGATCGTTTCTTCGCTATACGTTCCGCGCACAACCGTCTCGGGCGTTTCAGGCTCTTCAGAGCCAACGTTGGTGGTATAGATGAGTTCACACACATTTTCCGGCGTGATGACTACGGAAAGCGTAGCCGTCTCATCCTCCATTCCCTGCGCATCGACCGCATTGAACGTAGACACGATGATATCGGCATCCGATGCGTAATAATCAAAGTAGTAGCTGACCGCTCCCGTTGTGGAAGACGTGCTGGAAAGGAACAGGAAGCGGAAGGAGAGCGAGCCGTCCGTAGCGGTGAATGTATAGACAGCGAAGTCTTTAGAATACCCCAGCACGCCGGAGACTTCCGTCACCATATAATAGCCCGCAATATTCCCGTCGCCATCCGAATAGATCGCCTCAACCCTTTCTGCGTCTCCATCCACCGCTCTTCCCGTGACCGTCAGCGTAGTGTTGCGATCCGTCGTTCCGCTTTCGCGCTTGGTCATCACGAGAGGCGAAGTCGTCAGCACTTCAAAAGTAAGATTTTCCGGATCGTCCGAGTGGAGAATAAAATAATGATATCTGTCATCGTCACCCGTAAGCCGCGTATAGTTGGTATAATCAGTACGATAGCCGGAAACGATATTGCCGGAGGCGTCGATATAGATCGCAAATTCCGCGGCTATGATCAGCGTTGCATTGCCCTCTGCCGTCCGATAGGTGACCGCGTTGATCGTCTGTCCTTCGTCCCCTGTATTTGGCGTAGAGACAAGTATATAGTAGACGTTCAGCCCCGTCGTGGAATCAAGTCCGACGATCATTGAGGAGACCTGCGTCTGCGCCCACGATTCTGTGTCGCCCACTACCGTATACACATAGGTGCCGTATGCATAGTCGGAGCCGGCGCTGCTCTCTTCAAACGTACCGGAGGAAACTTCCTCCAGGGCAGTTCCGCTGTCATTCAGTTCGTATAATGTTGCCGTGCCGTCGCCTGTCACGACCAACAATGCTTCCAAGGTGTTTCCGAGCCCTTCTTCCGGGAAATATACATACTCGGCATAGTTTTCATTCAATTCTTCAAGAATATGAGCAGAAACCGGCGTTCCCGGAATCGTCCTGTCATACACACGGTAATAATAGGTATCCACGCCGGAAGTGACCGTTATGAGATAACCGCCGCGCCACGAAGAAACCGCCGTATAGGTGCCCGTGTAACTGTAGGAAGATGCCACGAAGGTCGCATTGGAACAGCCGTCCAGCGTCAATGCCCCGGCGCTGCCGACAAATTCATTGTCAAGAGCTGCGGTATACGCCTCATAGCCGTATGTATTGCCATATTGCAGGATACGGAATACCCCGAGTTCGTCACTCGCATCGTACAGCGTCAGGATGTCCTCTTCAAGAGAATAATAGCAGGAGGCCGTGGTCCCGTCGCTTGCGGCAAGCGTTGCATTGCCGAATCCATCCAGTGTAATGGAAACCGTTCCGGAAACGCCGCCCTGATAGAGCGCGCCGTAGCCGAATTCATCGCCGCGGATACGGAACACGGGCATACCGTTTGCCGTGCCGAGCAGGAACGTGAATTGGGTCCCGTCCGAAAGCTCCGCCACATAGTATCCGTCTTCACTGATGACGTATGTTCCGTCCAACGACGAACTTTCCGATCTGTAGGTAAGCTCATTGAGCTGCCCGAGCGTGATGGAAACGGTATCGCTCACAGAGCCGTCCGTATACAGACGATAATCTCCCGCGCGGCCCGAATAGTAGAAAATGAACGTGTGGCTGTCCTCATTCACCATCGCATACAGCACATATTGTTCACTCGTATCGGGGTCGGTCATGCCATAGAAGCGATAACAATCATTTCTGTCCCAATAATCGCCGGCAATATCAATGCCTCCGCGAGAGAGAACGGCAGTATTCCCTTCATCGTAATTGAGAAACAGCAGATCCGAACCATTGAACAGATCCGTATACGCTCTGTTCCAGACAATATAAAGAACGGCACTGCCCGTAACCGTATAGTTGTCGGGCACACAGTCCTGCGGCTCCGCGCCGGGGAATTCTGCCCAGCCGAAATACCGATAGTTTGCGTCGACCTGCGGCACTTCTCGCTCGTTCAGATCGATCGTTTCCCCATATACATAGGTAGCGCTTTCCGATTCCGACGTGCCGTCCGGAAGATTGGTGTTGAAAAGGATCGTATAAGAGCGGCGGTCAAAATGCAGTACAAAGACATTCTGATCTGCATTTTCACCGATCACAAGCGATGAAACATCTCCCTGTCCGCTGACCTGGCTGAAGCCCGTCACCGTGACCGAAGGCATATAGTTTTCGCCGATGAGGGCATAGCCGCTTGAATAATTTTCCTGTAGCTCATAATCGTCCTGCGCAACATTCTGCAGATATACGTTGACCGTGTACTGCGCCATATACCTTGCCGTGAGCGTGATGCCGCCCTCCGCAATGGTAAGCGTTGACGAAAGCGGCGTATCTCCGACATACCAGCCGCCGAAGCGGTAGTCCCCTTTGACGGGAACATAGTCGGCAACAGCCTGCGCAACCAGCGTCCCCTCGCGCAGCAGGAAGGCGGTCTGCTGCCCTTCGGCAAGCGTGCCGCCGTCCAGCTCGAGCGTGACGGTGTATGCGCGCGACCATGCCGCATAATAAGTGGTGTTCTCCTCAAAGACGGCGCTCGTGACGGGCTCACCCGAAAGATCGGAGGTGGCATACCAACCGTCAAAGAGATAACCATCGCGGGTAACATCGGGAAATTCTATGGCGTTCCCCCGTTCGCCCGTCAGCGTGATCGTATGTTCATCATAGGTCTGCAACGTAACGACGACTTCCTCGCGCGTTGCGCAGGCGGTGAGGATCGCTCCGATCGCCGCCGCCATGACCGCGATCGCGGTCAGCAGAAACCTCTTCCATTGTTTCATAGACTTTACCTCTGCAAAATTATTTTAACAAAGACCGACCTTATTTTATAACTGTGACTGTGTGCCTGCATCCTCGCCGTCGGCGGGAATTTCAGGCGTTTCTTCGGGCGCAGGCGTCCAAACCGCCGTCAGTACGGTGCCGTCGGGGATCTCTTCAAGCTCCGCGAGCGAATAGATGACCTCCCCCGTCTCCGTCTGTGCGCTCCAGCCGGAGAATACATAACCCTCCCGCAGTGGCGCGGAAATGCCGTTCGTTGCATCGGAATTCAAAATGCCGTCCGTGGTCTTGAGAAAGGAAACAACATACTTCCCGTCCTCGGACAGCGTGCAGTTCCATACAACAGGACGGTAACCGGAATTCCAGCGCGCATCCCAGCCCGTTGCCGGACCCTCCGCCTCGCAGTACAGGGTAAGATTTTTCGGACCGTTAAACGCATGGATCCCGATCGTTTCAATGTGGCTGCCCAGCACGACGGAGGTCAGCGCACTGCAGCTACGGAAAGCATATGCGCCGATTTCGCGCAGCGAAGCAGGGAAATCAAGCGTCGTAAGCATATTGCAACCGTAGAACGCATACTCCCCGATGCGCTCAAGTTCGTTCCCGAAACGCACCGAAGTAAGCCCGCTGCACCGATAGAACGCCCTGCCGCTTACCGCAGTCAAGGAATCGGGAAGTTCGAGCTCCTTCAACGCAATGCAGTAATAAAAGGCATATTCACCGAGGGAAGTCAGGCTGTCGCTCAACGAAAGCGTCTCCAGTGCCCTGCACTGGGAAAACGCCCGATTTTCGATCGTCGTGACCGAATCGGGCAACTCAACGGCCGTGAGCGCGGAACAGTATGCAAATGCGTACATACCGATCGTCTCAAGGCTGTTGCCCTCCGCAAATGTGACCTGCGTCAGCTGCGGACAGTTATAGAAGGCGTATGGTCCGATCTCTTTGACCGATCCGGGGATCTCGATGGAAGTCAGCCCGCTCCGGTAAAACGCCGAACGCCCGATCGTCTCCAGCTGTTGCATCGGATAGTCCGCATTCGTCACCTCGAATCTGGTCAGGTTTTCGCATCGATAAAAAGCATAATCTCCTATCTCGCGCAGACGGCTGTCTTCTTCAAAGACATTGATCAGAACGGAAGTCAGATTGGAACAGCCGTAGAACGCAGCCATACCGATCGTTTCGAGCGTGTGCGGAAGCGTGATACTGCTGACGGATGTGCAATCATAAAAAGCATAGTTTGCAATTCCGATGATTCCGGTACGGACGGTGATGCTGGGCTGAGTCTCTTCCCCTTCCACATATCCGACCACCCAATTTCCGAGATAAACAATACCGCTTGACGTGCTGCTCCACGCGTAGGTGTGGTTGAAGGCATAGGTGCCGATGCTCGTCACACTATCCGGGATGCTCACGGAGCCTCCGAGGCTCGGATTGCCGAAATCCGAATCATTGTAAAAAGCATAGCTTCCGATCGTCTGCAGACTGCCCCCGAGGGAGATCCGCCCCCTGCCAAGGATATCACACTCCGCAAAAGAGTATCTTCCGATACTCACCACCCCATCGCCGAGGTCAAGCGTCGTCAGATTATCGCAGTTATAGAACGCATAATCCCCCACATACCTTACCGATACGGGGAAACTGACGTTCTGGATCTCACTTTCATAAAAAGCGTTGTCAGCGATCCCGACCGTTCCCGCGCGGAAACCCGGC
The DNA here is from genome assembly GCA_904420085.1 of uncultured Eubacterium sp. Classification (GTDB taxonomy): domain Bacteria; phylum Bacillota; class Clostridia; order Lachnospirales; family Lachnospiraceae; genus Eubacterium_G. The sequence continues at coordinate 10,302 of CAJFUA010000132.1, forward strand.
GTACTGGAACTTGTAAAACTTCCGTCGTTGCCGATCGCCCAGTTATCCGCATAAGCGATGCCGTCTACATACTGTTCGGCAAGAGGCGTGCCGTTGAATGCGCCCTCACATACGCTTGTCACGTTCACGCCCAAAGTAACGTCTGCAAGAGCCGTACACCCCGAGAACGCGTATGCGCCGATCGACACCACCTGTTCGGGGAAAGAAAACGCGGCAAGCTGTTCACAGCGATAAAAAACATATTCACCGATCGTCTGAAGGGATTCTCCCCCCGTTACGGACGCAAGCGCCGTACATGCCGAAAAAGCGCTGTCCGAAAGTTGCGTAACGCCGCTGCCCAGATCGATCGAGGCAAGTTGATCACAGTTGATAAAGGCTTCCTGCCCGATGCTTGTCACGCTGTCCGGAATGGTGACGGCCGTAAGCGATTCACAGTCGCCGAACGCCATCTGTCCGATGGATGTCAGCGCCTGACCGAACGTGACGGAAGTCAGATTGCGGCAATAGCGGAAGGTGTAGTCATTGATCTGCGTCAGCCCTGCGGGCAGCACGACCTCGGTAAGCGCACGGCAGGACTGGAACGCATTCGTGCCGATATACGTTACGCTGTCCGGAATGACCACGCTCGTCAGCGAGGAGCAATTCATAAACGCGGAATCACCGATACTTGTCACATTGCTGCCGATCGTGACACTCGTGATCACACCGCAGGAATAAAATGCTCTCTCCCCGATACTTACAACAGGCAGACCCCTGTATGTGTCGGGAATGACAACATCCCCGCGTGCGCTCCCGTAGCCGGTCACCTCGTAAGCGGTATTCGCGTTGATCGCGGTAAGAGACAGGCCGCCAACGTTTTCCATGACAAATGCAACCGTATCCGACCATGCGGAATCGCGCAGTTCCCGTCTCGCATCGCATGCCTTGACGCGCAGTTCATACTCTCCCGCATCCAGCGAAGAAAGCGAATAGGAGGTCCTGCTCGTGATATATTCCGCATCATTGATCCCGACGACATAGTATGTTGCATTGTCCACAGGACTCCATGTCAGCACAAGTTCCACATTGTCGACCGAGACATCCGTAGGGCTTTCCAGTGCCGGTGCGCAGCCTGCGAAGATCGCAAGACAGCAACCCGACAAAAACAGGACGATCGCCCATCTGATTTTCTTCATGTATCCTCCTTGGCGGGACAAGTCTGTCCCGCAAGCCGTGAAAACAAAGGATTATTTTTGCAGTTTCTTTTCCCGATAGCTGCGGATGATCTCGTGAGGCCATTTGAATTTGAACTTGCGTACGGCAATGTCCAGAAGGAAAAGAACGATCGCTGTGATCGCCAGAATCAGCCTCGGATCATAGGAGCGCGGCAGTTCCGTGATGAAGCCCTGGAACACATCCCACGCATTGGCATCTTCCGCCAGGATACTCGCATTGCCGCCTCCCGAAAGTGCAAGGCTTTCAAGCAGATCCAAACGGTCGGCATCGTCTGTCACAGGAGTATATTCCGCAGAATATGAGAAGGTCTTGTAGAGCGTATAGGACGAGATCACCTGTCCTTCGGCATTCAAACGGCGAACGACAATCTCGTACACTCCCGAATCGGCGGCGATCAGGGTACAACGGCTGTAGCCGTTGGCAGCAGACGGCTGTGTAAGCTGCACGACCGCATTCGGATTGGTCAGATTGTTGACCTGCACCTGAATACTTTCGTTCTCCTCCAATGCAGTGGAAGTATAGATGCTCATCTGCGTGATATAGTTTTCCTCATCGAGCGTCACCGTAATATCATTGGGACGGATGTCACGCACAGGAAACAACTTGCCGACAACAGCATTCAGAAAATTTCTTCCCTCCTCTGACGAAAGAAAATCCGTCGACCAAACATTGTTCAGATCGCACATGAAACTTCCTACCGTACCGGCACCGTACTGCCATTCTGCATAAATCGGAACGCCGTACTCTCCCGACAAAACAACATAGTCGCTGCTTCGCGCCCGCGTACCGTAAAAACCGTACAAACTGGGCATGTCCTCTTGCGCAATAACGGACGCATAAGAAGAATTCTGATTGATCGTAGGCGTAAATTCACCGTACTCGACTTCTTTGATTGCATCAATGGTGATATCATCGCGCAACTGCTGCGTCAGGTCATCGACACTTGCATTGATCGCGCCATAATGATCGGTCGACGGATCGCTCCTGTAATCGTTCCCGAGGGCAGTCGCCTCATCCAGCTGGTCAAGATTCGCTTCCGACGCTACCGCAACAAATGTGAAGGATACGCCCTGTGCATGATAGCGCTCCACCTCTTCCAGATATTCGGGATAATCGCCTGCGCCGCCGTCCGTCAAAACCACTACATGCATCTTTTCGATCAGACCGTTCTGATGAAGCGTCAGCAATTCCTGACTGGCGCGGATGATCGCAGAAGAAAAGACGGTATCCCCTCCGTTATCGCTGAGATTATGTACGGCCTGTATGATATCATACTGACGGGTCATCGGCAAAGGAGAAGCCCCGACCGCATAACTATCGCTCAAAGACATGACGCCGCAATAGTCTCGCTCGGAAAGGCAGCGCTCATCGCGAATAATACTGATCGCAGAATTTTTTGCCGCATCCACTCTGGTCGTATCGCTTCCATCCACCGCTACGCCCATACTGCCCGAAACGTCGATCACGATCATCAGACCAAGCGGAGGCGTATAGTCGATCGCCTGCACGGGCAGCATCTGCTGATAGAGTGTGCCGGCCATATCGTCACGATTATAGGCATGCGCGGGAACGGACTCCGGATCGCCCTCATCGCTGCCGCCGACGGTAAACAGGCCGCCGCCCACTTCATAAACATAGTCATTGACAAG
>CAJFUA010000133.1 GCA_904420085.1 uncultured Eubacterium sp.
ACCGGTTTTCTGCCGGAAGTATACTCAGTAAAAACAGTTAAAAAGAACATCAGGTGATAAGACGCGGATATGCGCGCAAACAAAAAGGAGAAATGGAAAATGAAAAAGAAAATAGGGATCTGCCTGCTGGCGGCGGTCATGTGCATGAATGTGCTGGCGGGCTGCGGTGGAAACGGAAATGCCGGAACAGACTCCTCTGCCGGGACTGTCACCATTCAGAACGGAGACAGGACGGTTGTATTCACCGAGATGCCGGAAAAGGTGGTATGCTGTAATCTGTATTCGGCGGAAAATATGGTGATGCTGGGACTGGCCGATAAGATCGCGGGAAAAAATATTCCCACCAATGACGCGGAGAAGCCGCTGGATGAGCTGGCGGATCAGTTTGAGGGAATTCCGGAGCTTACAAAATCCAATGAGAGCGTTGTGGAAGCAGGCGCGGATCTGGTCATCGGGCAGGTCAGCGCGTTTAAGGATGACGCCTGGGGCAGTTATGAGAGACTGGAAAGCGAAGGGATCCATGCGCTGACCATTACCGGAACACTTGTGGAGGATGAAACGGTTGAGCACATCTATCAGGATATCGAGAATCTGGGGAAAATTTTTAAAGTGGAAGACCGGGCTGAGAAACTGATCGCCGAAATGAAGGAGCAGATTGCTTCTGTGCAGGAGGCGGTTTCCACCGTGTCAGACGGAGACAAAGTAAAAGTGTTTGTTATGGATTCTTACAATGGCAACGAGATCTATACCACTTCCAGCGGCCTGGAAAGTAATTTGATCGAGCTGGCAGGGGGGATTAACTGTACGAGAGGTCTTGCCGATTCCCGCTGGTTCAATACCAGTGTGGAGACTCTGGTGGAGACGAATCCGGATATCATTATTTTCAATGATTACGGCAGCCAGACCATTGAAGAAAAACAGGATTTCATCAACAGCAATCCGGCTCTTCAGGATGTGCCGGCCGTCAAGAACCAGGCGTACCTGACGATCCCGCTGGTAGCGGTGATGCAGGATATCAGGGCGGCCAGCGCATGCCGGACCTTTGCGGAATATTTTTATCCGGAATGCTTCCAGTGAGACCGGCAGTCAGAAGGCACAGGGGAGCCGTGAGACGGCTCATCCTGTTTCTGCTCCTGATCCTTCTTCTGATCGTTTCCATTGTCTGCACCATCAGCATTGGTTCTTCTGATATACCGGCAATGGAAGTCTTTGGCATTTTGACGGATCAGATTTTCGGCGGCGGAAAAGAACTGGCAGCAGGAATCTGGGAGACTTCCCATTATCAGATTGTCTGGAACATCCGGCTTCCCAGAGTCCTGTTCGGCGTAGCCTGCGGGGCGGGCTTGTCTCTGTGCGGCGCTGTTATGCAGGCTCTGGTTCTGAATCCCATCGCGGACCCCTATATTCTGGGGATTTCTTCGGGAGCCTCGGCGGGAGCCGCGTGGGCGCTCCTGATGCCGCTTCCGTTTTTCTCCGGACAATATCAGACAACGCTGGCTGCCCTGTGCGGGGCTTTCATTTCTTCCTTTACGGTATATTTCATGGCCCGGGCCGCCGGGGGAGGAAAGCTGCAGCCGGTCTCCCTGCTGCTTTCCGGCACCGCAGTCAACGCGGTCATGAGCGCCGTCACCAGTTTCCTGATTTTTCTGGCCAAAAGTCCGGAGAGCATCGCGGCTGTCTATAACTGGCAGATGGGGAGCCTCGCTTCCGCACAGTGGACGACGCTGGCCTTTCCCTGTATAGCTGCAGGGACGGGATTGGTCATATTTACTCTGCTGGGCACAAAGCTCAATCTGATCATGATGGGAGATGAAGACGCAGCGGCTATGGGAATGTCCGTCAGGGCATTCCGGACAGGTATGTTTTTTCTCTGCTCCGTTCTGGTGGCGTCTCTGGTTTCCGTGACAGGTGTAATTGGTTTCGTGGGGCTTGTGGTACCCCATATCGTGCGCATTCTTTCAGGCACCAGCGACAATCGGATCGTCCTGCCCCTGAGCGCACTGTTCGGGGGAACATATCTGATCTGGGCCGATGCTATTACAAGGAGCGCTTTTGGATCTGCCGAGCTGCCCATCGGGATCATCACCGCCTTTGTGGGCGCGCCGTTTTTTCTTTATCTGATGATCCGGAAGAAATATGGAGGGACTGGATGATGAAGGCAG
>CAJFUA010000134.1 GCA_904420085.1 uncultured Eubacterium sp.
AAGGGAGTGCTGTAAAAAAGTCTTGTCAAAAAGGCAACCAGTGTCGCATTGGCAGAGGCATAATACACAGGACTGCCAATCACCAAGCCATCGCAGGCTTCCAACTTCGGAGCTGTCTCGTTGACCAGATCGTCAAAGACACATTTTCCTGTTTTGGAACAGGCACCGCATGCGATACATCCGCGGATCGCCTGATTCCCGATATGAAGACATTCTGTCTCGAAGCCTTCGTGATCGAACACGGTTTTCATCTCCGCAAGGGCTAACGCTGTGTTTCCATTCTTATGCGGACTTCCATTTAACATCAAGATCTTAAATGCCATTGTCATTCCATCCTTTCCTGTAAATTCGTTGACGCCCTCTGGCGGCAAACTCAAGGCGTGGCTCAGCCCCCACCGTAATAGGAAGTTACTAAGTCACGCCTATTATACCACACTTTTATCCTTTTAGCGCCCCTACCATCATACCTTTTACAAAATATTTCTGTAAAAAAGGATACAGACAAAGAATCGGAACCGTTGCCACCAGAATCGTGGCGTACTGAATGGTTTCCGACAGCAGTTCGGAATCCGCGTCACCGCCGCCGCCCTGGGTGGCGTTCACATTATTGATGATGAGAATTTCTCGCAATACCAGCTGCAGAGGTTTCAGGTTTTCATCCGAAAGGTACAGCATGGCAGAGAACCAGGAATTCCAGTGTCCAACTCCATAATACAGCACCAGCACGGCCACGGTCGCCTTCGCGAGCGGCAACATGATGCGAAACATGATGGTCCAATGTCCCGCACCATCCAACATAGCCGATTCTTCCATGCTAGGATCAATGGACGCGAAAGCGGTTCTCATGATGATCAGATTAAACGTGCTGATAGCGCCCGGTAGCAGGATGGCCCATCGTGTATCGAGCAGCCCCAAGTTTCGGATATTCAGAAACGTAGGGATCATGCCGCCGGAAAAATACATGGTAAAAAGAATCAAAAGCATCACGAATTTTTTGCACGGCGCAAATCTTCTGGAAAGATAGTATGCTCCCATGATCGTCATCACGATGTTAATACAGGTGCCGCCAACCACATAAATAATGGTATTATAATATCCTGTCCAGATCGAGCGATCCGCGAAAACGGCCTCGTAGGCCTGCAGGCTGAATCCCAAGGGAAATAGAAGACCGCCCCTGTGCCCCATGATCAGAGTAGGTCTGCTGAAGGAGGCCATGACCACATACCAGAAGGGATACAGGCAGGCCAACATGAGCAGAATCATGAAGATGACATTGAAAACATTGAAAATCTGTTCCCCACGGCTTCGTCGAATTGCCATTCTCTCTCCCTCCTTACCATAGACTGGTCTCGCTGACCTTGCGGCTCAGCGCATTCGCGAGGATGACCAGTACAAAATTAATCACAGAATTAAACAGCCCGACGGCTGCCGAGAACGAATACTGCTGCTGTTCGATACCATAACGGTATACATAAGTAGAAATGACGTCGGCCGTCTCATAGATACCCTCGTTGTACAACAGCATCACCTTTTCATGTCCGACACTCATGACGTTTCCCATTCGCATGATAAACATAATGATAATCGTGGGCAAAATACTGGGAATCGTAATATGCACTGTCTGCTTCCAACGGCCGGCGCCATCGATCTTCGCAGCCTCGTATAGTTCCATGTCAATGGAGGTCAGCGCTGCCAGATACACAATGGAGCCCCAACCGACCCCTTGCCAGATTCCGGAAATCACATAGATCGGCGTAAAGAGATCCTGTTTTCCCAACATGCCCCTGCCGTCATATCCGAACATCGTGAAGAACTCGGTGATCACGCCACCTTCACGGACAAAATCCCGGATCATGGCGCAGAGCACGACCATGGAGATAAAATGCGGCATATACGTAATCGTTTGTACCAGACGCGGGAATGCCTTCCCCCGCAGTTCATTCATGAGTAGCGCTAAAATGATCGGCGCCGGAAATCCGAATACCAGCGTCGAAAGACTAATGGTCAAGGTATTGCGAATCAATCTGCCAATGTAAATACCGGTCAAGAAGGACTCAAAATGCTGCAGTCCGACCCATTGACTGCCCCAGATACCCCGCCTTGGGCTATAATTTTGAAAGGCAATAACGACGCCATACATGGGAAAATATTCAAAGACAATGTAGTAGATCAAAACCGGCAGGATGATCAAGAGCAGACTCTTGTTTCGCCATGTCTGGTGGCACCAGCGCTGAAACGGTGTTTTTTTCAATCCTTTCACTTCCCTTCCTTACAGAATAGGGATTGCCCGCAGGCAATCCCCTCCGCTCTTATCGTGCGTTATACCGATCCAATGCCGCCTGATAGATCTCCAGCATCCGTTCGATGCCGATCTGCTCAAGCTGTGATTGGAAGGTTTCCCATTCTGTATCCAGGTCAGCCTCTCCCGTCAGGAACTGAATCGTCATCTCATCCACTAATGTGGTGACCTGCGTACTTAATGCCGCATACTCATTGGATTCTTCCACAGTCAGACTCACTGGCGGAATCAGCGTCTGTCTGGGGTTGTCTCCCCAGGACCACAGTTCCAACGCGTCTCGCTGTTCCTGCTTCGCATAATACTGCAGAATATATCCGGGATCCTGAACAAAAGGTCCATTCGCATTGCCGCGTCCATAGTAGGACATCATCACAGAGGAAGAGAGCCCATCCGGATTATTCATCACGACATCTGTGTAGGTCGGTTCGCCATCTACCATGGTATAGGATTCGCCCTCACGTCCGAAGTTGATCATCAGATGACCAGCTTCCGTATAGAGATAATTCAGGAATTTGACGGCTAATTCCGGATCCTGACAATCCAGACTGATTGCCGCAGAACCTGTGGACCCAGTCGCGTACTCATACTGTCCGCCACTGTAGTGGTTGGGGTCTCCCTCATTCAATACCGGGAATCTTGCACCGACAAACCCGAAGTCTTCTCCATAGGTTTCTGGCTCGCTCTCCGCCGCTGTCCACCAGCTGCCCATGTTTCCACCGCCGCTGCCATAAGTAGCTCCCGCTTCTCCCATGAGGATCGCGTTACGCTGTACGGTACCGTCCGCCGTCTGGATGTCGGGATCCAGAAGGCCTGCCTCGTACCAGGCATTCATCTGTGCCAGCCAGTCACGGTACCCGTCCTGCTGCGCACCAAAAGCGATATCCTGCGTTCCATATTGCACATACATATTATTGCGGACTTCGTACGCTCCCAGGAAAGCTGCTTTCAAGCCAGCAATATTGCTGCTGACGTACGGCTTCGTCGCTCCCTGATCCTTGAACGCCTGCAATACCTCGGTCCACTCCGCGATCGTTTCCGGAACTTCCAGGCCGGCCTCCGCCAACATGTCGCTGCGTAAGAACAGACCACTGGTCGTCTGCAGGATCTCATCTCCACGAATGAAGGGGAAGCAATAATAGTGTCCCTCATCTGTCTTTACCTCACGGTCAATGTTGGGATTATCCTGCAGGAACTGCCATAGATCCGCGGCCGCCCCATCGGATGTAATGTAGGAATCCAGATACGTAACGACACCTTCCTGCTCCGCGGCAACCACGCCGCCCGTGTAGGAAGTCCAGGACCATTCGATAATGTCGGGCAGGGTTCCGCTAACGATCAGCACACCAAACTCCGCGTCTTCCGAGCCAGAAGTCGGATGCGTGAAATGCACGGAAATTCCCGTGTCCTCCTGCCAATACTGCGCCCAGGCTGTCTCATTCGCCGTAGGCGTATCCGGGTTGTTGGAGATATTGCCATGAAGTGTCGCCCAATACTCCAGCGTCACATCTGCGTTTTCTACCGGATAGGTTACATATTGACTTCTGGGAAGTACCAGTTCTCCTGTATTCTCGATAGGATCCAGCAGTTCCGTTCCCTGGCTGTCCTCCCCCTGTGACTCTGCCTGCGAGGCCTCCGCCTGGGAGTCCGCCGCAGACTGCTCTTCTTGAGAAGATGAAGACGATGAATCCTCTTCTGTGTTGCCGCATCCTGCCAGGCCGGACAGGATCATACATCCGCAAAGCAGCAGAGTCATCCACCTTTTCCAAAACTTGTTCACGTTCGTTCCTCCTTCGTCATACCGATTTGCCAAGCTTAGCTTGCTTTCAGTATGGAGGATGCCCGCGAAAAAGTAAACTGAC
>CAJFUA010000135.1 GCA_904420085.1 uncultured Eubacterium sp.
CAATTTATTCAAGCTATAAAAGATTTTGAAAAAGATTCTTAATATGCCGTTAATAACCGAAAGGCAGCCTTATACAGGCTGCCTTTTAGCGTAGTAGAAATCGGGGAACATATATTTACTGTAACATTTAATTTTCTGTTTTACTTAACGCACCAGCAACAAAACCAACTATTTTTGCTATATCTTCATTTTCTAAAAACTCATTGTGCTCAACACAATAATATTCTTCTTTGAACTTAAATACAGATATAAACGCTTCATCATATTGTTGATTTATTTTATCCTGAGCATTTTGAAAATTTAGAAAGTCTCCACTATTCCAAGACGTTTTTGATCTATTGGTCTTCCTGTCTGTAAAATACATCATTAAACCATCACAAGTATATATCTTTGTTGCTTTTGGGCAAATATAGATAATCAGAGTAGCAATGGCATCATATATACTCAATAGGTGAAATTGTTTAAAAATATCATCAAAACTTTCTGTGTTAATGAATTGATATTTTATTAAATTAAATACGGCCTCATTCTTTTTTTCTTCGCCTTCAAGCAACTGCCGTGTAGAGGAATAGAAGTCCGTTCTTTTATATTCTTCTAAAATTTCCGTGCCAATATATTCATTGACAAAATCCTCTGCATAAGGCTCAGTCATTGAATCAAAGCACCTATATAAAATGTCTTCATCCATAAGCAAGATGGGAAATGGGTCAATAGCTAATCTCATAACAGCTACTACACCGATACACTCTTTTAAATGTGTTTCAAAATTATTGATAAATGTGTCTTGTGGCGTTTTGCTATGAATGGGGTGATTTCTTGAAACATAAAAATGTCTTAACCCCTGCTTATGTACATATTTGTTTAATTTTTCGCTCAAATCCTTTGCACGGTTAAAGAAAATGGGCATTTTATCAAACATGTCAACAAATATATTTCCATCTTTTGTTAATTTTTTTAGCATTGCGTTTCGTAAAGGAAAAGGCTTTACTTGTTTCCAATCATTAAGATATTTTTCTTTTTCATCATCAGATAAGTCTGATAGAAAAACCATAGTTGTAGAGATATCAATTGCCGATCTCAGAGAATAATAAGCACAGTCAAAGTAACCCATTTCAAATAGTTCAATAGCGTTTATTAATTGTTGCTCTGCCTCCATAATAAAGGTATTGCCAACATTAATATCCATGCGACCTGACCAACTATGTTCAATATTGATTAGGTCGTCATAGAATTTTTCCTTATTTTTGAGTTTCAATGGTCTTATATTTTGATGTCTGCGCCATTCAACATAATGATTATCCATAATTAGTAAGTTCTTTTAATTGCCTTTCTCTTCTTTTAATAGTTTAAGCACGGCTTCTTTGAGTTTGGCGTTGGCGGGAGATTTAGGGTCGAAACACATCTCCACAAACTGTTGCATCTTCTCGTCGTCGAAGGCTTTGGGATTATAGTCGTACAATTTGCCCTGCGGCTTGTCCGTGCGCCCGAAAATGTAGTCAAGCGACACGTCGAAATAGTCGGCGTACCACAACAAAATGGCGTTCGGCACGTCGCTCTGCCCGTTTTCATATCGGAAGATTGCCGGTTGCGCTACTGTTCCAATTTCCTTTGCTATAAATGCTTGCGATTTCCCTATACTTTCACGCAATTCTTTTAATCTGTTTCCTATTTTATTCTTCATGGAGTCAATCCTTACAATTACATTATATATCGTTATCGTATTAAAAGCAATATTATAATTGTATTTTTATATACAATCACACAGAAATTATTATTTTCTCTTGACTTAATCTTAAGCTGCATGTATAATAAGTAAGAAAAGTAAAACTAATTATACTGAAAGGAGCAAAAAATGGAGAATTTTCCCGAAGGTAAGTTTCTGGCTACGGTAAAAATCGGGCCTAAAGGGCAAATCGTCATTCCCAAAGAGGTGCGGGATATGTTTTCGCTGAATCCGGGCGATTCCTTGGTCCTGATGGCGGACAGGGGACAGGGTATTGCCTTGCAGCCGTTTTCTTATGTGGAATCATTTTGGAATGCCGTCAATCATGTTAAAAACGGAGACGAGGGGCAAAAATGAATGCGCTTGAAGTAACGGGATTGACGAAAGTCTATCCTGAATTTACGCTTGATAAAGTCAGTTTTTGCGTACCACAGGGGCATATTTCCGGACTTATCGGCAGAAACGGCGCAGGGAAAAGCACGACTATAAAAGGTATCTTGCGGCTTATTGCGGCAGAAGGAGATGTTGTCATCTTTGGTAGGGATATTATGAAAGACGAAATGACTGTCAAACAGATGATTGGCTATGTGGGCGGCGGCTTTCGATATTATCCTATGAATACACTTGCTGCTATCCGCAAAGCATATGCCCCTTTTTACCCGACGTGGGATCAGGGCAAGTATGAAAAATTCCTTGTGCAATTCGGACTGTCTGAAAGGAAAAAGGTAAAGGAACTTTCCGAAGGGATGAAAGTTAAGTTTGCGCTTGCTCTCGCCCTTTCGCACGGAGCA
>CAJFUA010000136.1 GCA_904420085.1 uncultured Eubacterium sp.
CGGCTGGTGGATCATGACCGGCTGCTATGGCTATTACGAGGACATGGAGGGCGACTGGTGGGACATCTGCGGCACCATCGACATCGGCGGGGACGGCACGGGCACTGTCACCCTCTGGGATGAGGACTACACGAAGTCGGAACCGATGGTTTCCGCATCGGTCAGCCTCAGTGATGATGGGACCAGCATATATGGCACCATGACATCCGAGGGCGGTGCCTTCACGGATATTGCGCTGGAGCACGGGGACTGGATCGTTGACCCGGGACTGGTGGACTATGGAGACATGATCCACATTGACGGTGATTACGAAAACGGCGGAGATGCATTCCACTATGATATCTACCTGCGCCCGTGGGGGACCTATTGGGTGGATGTGGATGAGGAGGATCTGCCCAATCTCTATGACAGCTGGTATCTGCCTCTGATCGATGCGGAGGAGCCTATGCCGGACAGCATTGGATGACACCAGAATGGGGAGCGTTCCCGCCCCATTTGGGGCGGAGCGATCCCCGTTTGCGCAATGGTATGGAGCAGTGATGTTTGAAAGGAGCAGTTATGAAAAGGACATCAAAACGAGTGATCGCATTTTTTCTAATACTGATTCTGATGCTGTCTCTCTGTGCCTGCGCGCAAAAACAGCAAGCGGGAACAGACGAACCAAATCGAAGCGCCGATGGTGAGACGCTGTCTGGTATGCCCGATCAGAAACTGCCGGAAAAGCTGCGCCCGGGGGCCGGGAGATCGGATATGCAGCCGACACCGACCGGATTCTCCGCGGAAGCGGAACAATCTCTTGTTTGGCTGCGGGAGAGAATGGCTTTTCCGCAGACCATGTTCGGCGCGGCCTTCCTGGGCTATACCGGAGAAGCGTCTGATGGAGATTGGCTGTCAGAAACAGACCAAGCGACGCTGCAGAAATACCCTTTTATTTCCGAAATCGATACGGGGCATACCATCGGGGACGATGATTATCTGTATTGTCTCGTGCCGCTTGATGAAAATGCCACAGTTTCCGTCAATCTCATGCGGTGGGATTCGAAATCAGATACCGAAGAGGTCATCGAGGTTCTCTACCGGTCTGAAGTTGGAGATCCGCTGCTGATCTTTGCAGCCGGCGGGGACGATGCATACGCATACCTGTCCTACATACAGGTCCAGATCGTAGACAACGCAGGCAACAGCTGCGTGTGGGAGCCGCAGCTCTATACATCAACGGGGCACATCGTGCCATGTTTCTCGGAAAACGGAGACTACCTCTCCTTCGACTTTACGGAATACGGCTGGCAGGGCGTTCCTTCCGAGCTTGCACCGTGGCTGGCAGACGGCTGGAGCGGCGTCTATGCCTCCGGGCTTGGCGGCAGCTGGACAACGCAGGCAGCGGCATGGGATACGGACCGTATCGCAAATTACTACCTGTGGTTCTTTCCCGAGGATGAGATGGGAGGAACGGTCGAACTGTATTGGGAATACGAGGGTGCCGATCCTTCTAAAACGACGTGGGAAGAGGTGTGGAGCGGTTTCTGGACGACCACATCCGTCATGGATGGGCCCAGTTATGTGACCATCAGCCTGTCCCTTGTTGGCGGTGATAACTATGGCGTCACAGACGGTCCGTATTATATCTCGGAGACTTATCCGATTTTGATGAGTCCCAGCGGCGAGGAGATGGTAATCGGTGCTGGGGAGAACGAAGTCAGCCTGCCGTTTATGCCGAAGTACGACGCGCAGCTGTGCGTCCTGACGCTGGACAGCTTGCTCACCGACCCGCTCGGCTGATCTTCTGCGGATTACGGCCTGTTTCGGTATAGACCGTTACAGCGCCGGCATGGGAAGGAGGAATTTCAGATGCCAACACAGGTAACAAATTATCAATGCCCCAGCTGCACGGGACCGCTGCATTTCTCCGGTGCGTCCGGCCGGTTGGAGTGCGAATACTGCGGCGCCAGTTACGATGTGGCGGAGATCGAGGCGCTCTACGCAGAGAAAGAAAAAAAGGCGGCAGAAGCCCAGCAGGCGACGGAGGAAGGCGGCGCCGGGCAGGGCGCGCCAGCCGCGGATGGAGGCGCATGGGACACCTCTGACTTTTGCGAGGATTGGGGGGCTGAGGGCGACGGTATGCGGGCCTACGGCTGCCCCAGCTGCGGCGCGGAGCTCATCTGCGAGGAGAGCACGGCGGCGACCTCCTGCCCCTATTGCGGGAACCCCACCGTGGTGCCGGGCCAGTTCTCCGGGGCACTGCGGCCGGATTTCATCATTCCCTTCAAGCTGAGCAAGGAAGATGCCGTAAAGGCTCTTAAGAGCCACTACAAAGGAAAATTTTTCCTGCCGAAAAGCTTTACCGCAGAAAATCATCTTCAGGAAATTCAGGGTATCTATGTTCCCTTCTGGATGTTCGACGGCGAGGCAGAGGGCAACGCCCGTTATGAAGCTACCCGCTCCCATACATACCGCTCCGGCGACTATGAGATCACGGAGACGGAGCACTATGACGTCTATCGGGCTGGATCCATCTCCTTTGAGAAGATACCGGTGGATGCTTCCAGCAAAATGTCGGATGATTATATGGATTCGATTGAACCCTATGATCACCAGGATCTGAAACCTTTTTCTACAGCTTATCTTCCCGGTTTTCTTGCGGATAAGTTTGATGTGACAGTAGATCAGTGCAGGCAGCGGGCAGATCAGCGCTGTGAAGGAACACTGGAGGCTGTGCTGCGTAATACAGTGACAGGATATAATGCCTGTAGCCTTAAGCAGAAAACAGCCAGCCTGAAAAGAGGTAAGGTGCATTATGCCCTGATGCCAGTCTGGATGCTGAATACCAAGTGGGATGGAAAGGATTTCCTTTTTGCAATGAATGGGCAAACCGGGAAGCTGGTAGGTGAGCTGCCGGTCAACTGGAGAAAGTTCTGGGGATTGTTTGCCGCTATCGCTGGTTCTCTGTCTGTACTGGGCTCCTTGCTGTTCATATTTATGTAAGGAGGAAAGATCAGATATGAAAAAAATATATTCTGTTCTGACGCTGGCGGTTATGCTGGCGATATTCCTTTGCCTTCCTGTATCTGCCGCGCAGACCCATGGTGTCATTTATGATGAAACAGATGAGTTGGGCTCAGCTACGCTGACCATGCAGGGCGAAGAGACCCTCCCGGAGCTTTCGGAGAAACTGGGTATTGATCTGCGGGTAGATGTACTGACCCAGGTCAGCTATGACAGCATTTCCGATACTGCGGCTGGGATCTATGCCAGATATGATTATGGCTATGGCGAGGAAAAGGAAGGCGCTACGCTGACCATCCTGATGGAACAGCAGGATTCGGGCACCTACGCTATGCCCGCCGACGGCTGGTGTGTTTACGCTAACCTGAGCGACGAACGGGGCAGCAGCCAGGCCTTAGCTGATGCCATCCATAACGCAGTGGAGCCCTCCATGGCGGAGCGAGCCTGGAACGGCGAGGACATCACCATGAGCGCCGTGGCGCTGACCCAGGCGGTGGAGTCCATGGCGCAGGCGGCGGAGGATTACATCCTCATAAACTGTCCGCCGGACACCCCCGTCCCGGAAACACCCGAGACGCCGACAGCATCGGAGGCCCCCGAAGAGTCCGAACCAAGCAGTGTCGGTATGCAGTATGTATTTGATATCAGCGACCTTCTCACCTATGAGGAATGGGAAGATCTGGAGACCCGGGCTGCGGACATTTCCAACCGCCAGCACTGCGGCGTCTACTTCGCCCTGGTAGATGATTTCACGGACTATGGAGACGGCAGTGTATATGAGGTCACCTATCAGCTCTATCACGGCAGTGAGCTTGGCATAGGAGCGAACCGAGACGGCATTATCGTTCTGCTCAGCATGGAGGAGCGGGACTATGCGATGTTCGTCTACGGCGAGTACGCAGAATATGCTTTCAATTCATATGGACAGAAAAAGCTGGAGGAGACTTTCCTTGCTGATTTTGGGTATGATGACTGGTATGGCAGTATTTCCCATTATCTGAATACCTGTGACGAATTTCTGACCAAGGCCGATTCCGGTGAGCCGGTACGTGAGGCTTTGTGGGTATGGGTTGTCAGTTACTTGTTCATGATTATCTTCATAACGGTAGTGTGCTGTATCATTTCAGGTATCATCTGCTACATGCTTTTGCGTGGTATGAAGACGGTCAGCCAGAAGGTGGAAGCCAATGAGTACATTGCGGAAGGTGGATTGCAGCTGACAGAGCGGTACGATCAGTATACCCATACCACCGAGACGCGCACCAAAATTCAGAAGGAAAGCTCA
>CAJFUA010000137.1 GCA_904420085.1 uncultured Eubacterium sp.
ACAGAGGATTCTGCATGCTGGAAAGATACCGAAAGCCCTGCATATCCGTCATGGGCGCCACTCCTTTCTATTTGCTGCCAGGCATAGGTTGCATACGCCTGTATCGGCATCGGCATTTTATGTTCATTATAGCAAATCCCTGCCGAATATTCAAGATAAAAAAGAGGAAGAGGCGCCGCGTTCCTCATGAAACGCGGCGCCCCCAGAATCAACGAATGCTACTGGACAGACTGCCTCAAAATAGAAGCCCGTCATGGATGCGGCTATGCTGTCTACCTTAAGCCACTGCCGGTATCTTCTGGATTTGATACGTCAGCTTGAGCTGAATATGTGCATCGTCCATATCAGATACCGTGGCATTCAGCACATAGTCCTCATGATTCTCCAAGTCCCAGCTCTCCGTCAGCGAACCATTTTTCGATAAATCAGACTCTACGTCCGTCGCGTCAGAGAACCGATTCCCCAGCCCCGGATACGTACTTGTCTCTCCATATATATTTCCAAGCTGCTCATAGATCGATTCGATACTCTGTATCGCGCTCTCCATCTCCGCCTTCTCATAATCTGCAACATAGCGGAATCCATACAGCTGCTTCGTCTCTCGCTCAAAAAGCAGGTATACGGAAAATTCACTTCCCAGATATGGCACGGGATTCGAAAGCAGATATTCCCCCTCCTGCTGCGTTTCTTCCATCTGGATGTCCAAGGACGAAAGCGTCTCGAAAACGTCATCCTGTTCCTGTCCTATCAAACCCGTTAATGTCTCATTTAAGTCTGTCTCCTCTGAAGGTACCGGAGTTTGACATGCAGCCGTAAAAATCAGGAACAGACAGATGGCAAGGCTAAAACATGCTTTCATTTTTCTCATACAATCCCTCCTTGCTGCCTACAACGACAGAGTCACTGTATCTCCACGAGAAACCCCATTCTTAACAAAATCAAACGTGAGAAAATGTCCTACAAAAGGAGAGCCTGCTCCAACATATAAGACCTCCCCCGAGAAAAAAGCCTTGAAATTCCTGTATGTCCACCCTTCAATCGGCGAACTACTGGATGCCGTTACCGAGTATACATATTCATCATAACCCAAGTTCGTAAACGAGGGATACGAACATCTGAATCCATCCACAATATACGAAACCGCAATAGAACTTATATTACAGTCCTTGTACTTGGTATATGAAAACGATACCTCACTGGGCCTGATATAAACCCCTGAATATTGCTGATATTCTGCTGTTGCATGAATCATAAAATCCCCATCCCAAGACAGTGGTGGGAAATTTGCAGTTGAACTTGCCTTTACGGAATTCTCTCCTACCGTCGGCAAAGATATATGATCGGGTCCTCCGTCTTGACCTATCAACAACAAAATATCTTTTGTAATATATTCCCCCATTTCATTTGTGACAACAAGAGCTGTGGGCACATTTGTACTTGACGTCATGGTCGACACCGTATTACCAAGGGGAATGATTTGTAATACGGACGCATCAGAAATAAGAATATCATTCTCTTGTAAGTCCGTTTTAAAGCTATCTGGAATTTCATCTCCAAATACCTTGCCCGCACTCACTTCTTCGATTAAACGATCATCTAGCTTTGCATTTTCAGAGGTGGCAGAAACTGCAATTCCAGATGCGAAAAAAACAAGAACACACAGAACCGAAATAATCTTTTTCATAGGGTTACCTCCTTATTTCCTTCGGTAGTGTCATAAGATTCCTGCATTTCTCATTTTCTAAGTCAACACTCATTCAAAATCGATTTTCAACAGGCTGACAATATCGAAAATTCAGAAACGAACCATATTCTGAAAAGATAAGAAATGTTTATTGTTTTCAAGCCTATGAACAAACCACATTTTATTAGTCTCTAAATTACGTATAAACAGTCATCACCTCTTATACGTTGATAAGTTACTTTTCACCATCTATGGTCTGCAGGAACAACATGTTGACACTACATCACAACAAACTGTCTCTTACTATATTCGTTTTTTCATCATCCGTGCATCTTTGGTGTTGTGCATTATCTAAGAAATCTTAATTTCCCCAGATACATGATATCAGCGTTTTCCTTTCAATACCACTCACCAGATATCAAGTTCAATGCACTCTTTGCTCCTCCGTGTTCATTGGTCTGTACCTCTCTTTCGCAGACTCAATCCTGTAGGATTGGTTTCTGGTTATAGTATATCCCATTTATATCCATTTGTCAACTCCTATGTTTCTATTATAATAAATTTGAATTTTTTTATTTTAGCAATCTACCCATAGCCATCTTTTCTGCGTATATTCGAAATCTTCTTATTCTTTTCTGTCTAAATCTCTGCTTAAATGAACCGCCCCGTCTATCGATATCCCGTATATAAAAACACGGACTGCTCCCCATCGGAACAGCCCGCTTTCATATTTCTTTTTTGATTAATCCACCGTGTACGGCATCAAAGCCAGATGTCTGGCACGCT
>CAJFUA010000138.1 GCA_904420085.1 uncultured Eubacterium sp.
GACCGTCTGCCGGACTGTGAGCTGCACTACGACGGGTATGTGGACGAGGAGAGGGTGCGGGAAATGGCTGCGATCGCCGGGTCGCCGGATTTCTATGTATGGCTGGGCCTCCCTACCCCAAAGATCGCCTGGGTGACGGTTCCGACCGCCTCGCCTGCGCTCTGCTCCATGGTAAAGCGCTATGGCCATCTGGGGATCTGGATTCTGACGGAGCGGGAAGAATTGGAGCAGGCTCACCGCCTGGGAGCGGAGCTCATCGAGACCACCGGAAGCCTGAAGCCGCCGCTTCGGCCGTAGCCATCTGTCCATAAAGCAAGGCCTTTCTTTTCCGGGATTTCCTTTATGAAAGACGGCGCTCTCCTTTTGGGGAACAGCGCCGTCTTTTGGTGTATATCAGCTGATCTTTTCTTCCTTCTCTTCTGCCGCCGTTTCCTTTTGGCTCGAATGGGCTTTGTCCTCGCGGCTTTTGATCTCCGTTATGCTGCCGGGAGCCTTCGGCGGCTCCTGTTCTTTGAGACGCTTTTGAGCCGTGGAGAGCATCAGCTTGATACGATTTAGCTGGTTCACCTCGCTGGCGCCGGGATCATAGTCCACAGCGATGATGTTGGACTCGGGGTGGGCTGCCCGCAGGCTCTTGATGACTCCCTTGCCCACGATATGGTTGGGCAGGCAGGCGAAAGGCTGGGTGCAGACGATGTTGGGCGTGCCGGTGTGAATGAGTTCCAGCATCTCGCCGGTGAGGAACCACCCCTCGCCGGTCTGGTTGCCCAGGGACACATATTCCTTCGCGTATTCGCCCAGCTCCTGAATCCTCGACGGCGGAATGAAGTGCCGGCTCTTTTCCAGTTCCCTTCTCGCCGTTCCGCGGAAATATTCGATGGCGGAGATACCGATATTGCACAGGATTGCCGTGCTTCTCTTGGTGCCCAGATGGTCCGCCTTGAAATTGCTGTTGTAGAAGCAGTACAGCAAAAAGTCCATCAGATCAGGCATAACAGCCTCGGCGCCTTCGCTCTCCAGAAGCTCCACCAGGTGATTGTTGGCCTCCGGAGCAAACTTTACCAGAATCTCACCTACAATGCCTACGCGGGGCTTCTTCATATCCTCATGGATGGGCAGGGTGTCGAAATCGTGAATCATGGCCCGGACATTTCGCTTGAATTCCCGCATAGAAGGTTTTTTCTTCAGGGATTCGATGCAGCGCTTCTCCCATTTTTCGTGGAGGGCGTCGGTGGAGCCGGGGGTAATCTCATAGGGACGCATCCGGTAGACCATCCGCATGAACAGGTCGCCATAGACCACAGCCTGCAGAGCCTTGATAAGCATCGGCGGGGTGATCGTCCAGCCGGAGTTATTCTCCAGGCCCTGAGCGCTTAAGGAGATTACCGGCACCTGAGGCATTCCGGCCTTTTCCAGGGCGCGGCGGATAAAGCCGATGTAGTTGGTGGCACGGCAGCCGCCGCCGGTCTGGGTGATGATGACTGCCACCTTGTTGACATCGTAGCGGCCGGAGAGCAGAGCCTCCATGATCTGGCCGACGACGATCAGCGAAGGGTAGCAGGCGTCGTTGTTTACATATTTCAGTCCCATGTCCAGGGACTCCTGCTTGGTGCTCTTAAGCACATCGATGTTGTAGCCGCAGGAGGTCAGGGCTGCATGGAGCAGGTTAAAGTGAATCGGAGACATCTGAGGGCAGAGGATGGTGTAATCCTTCTTCATAGCCTCCGTGAACTCGGCCCGGTGATAGCTGGCCGAGACAATCTGGCGGTTCATCTGTGTCCGGCTGCGCAGCTTCAGAGCGGAGATCAGCGAACGGATACGGATACGGGCTGCGCCCAGATTGTTTACCTCGTCGATCTTCAGCACGGTGTAGAGCTTGCCGGAATGGGACAGAATATCGTTTACCTGGTCGGTGGTCACCGCGTCCAGACCGCAGCCAAAGGAATTCAGCTGAATCAGGTTCAGATCCTCCCGCGTCTTGACAAAATCGGCGGCCCGGTACAGGCGGGAGTGGTACATCCACTGGTCGATGGCAAGCATCGGCCGCTCCGGATTGGCCAGGTGGGAGATGGAGTCCTCCGTCAGCACGGCCAGACCATAGGAGGTGATTAACTCCGGTATGCCGTGATTGATTTCGGGATCGATATGATAAGGGCGTCCGGCCAGGACGATGCCCTGATGGCCGGTCTCTTCCATATAGCGAAGGGTTTCCTCTCCCTTTTTCTCAATGTCCCGCCGGGCAGCATCCTGCTCGGCCCAGCCCTTCTTGCAGGCCTCCCGCACTTCACGGGCCGGAATGGAGAATTCTGCGCCAAATACCTTGACCAACTGCTCCTCCAGCACTTCTTCGTTGGTAAAGGGCAGGAAGGGATTCATAAACCGGATGGAGCCGTCGGCCAGTTCCTCCACGTTGTTCTTGATATTCTCTGCGTAGGAGGTGACGATAGGGCAGTTATAGTGATTGTTGGCC
>CAJFUA010000139.1 GCA_904420085.1 uncultured Eubacterium sp.
AAACCGAGGCCAGAAAAACCCCGGAAAAGGCCGATCGGATGCGCTTTTACGCGCATCCGATCTAAACTGACCTTTATAGATGGTGCGCATTTCAACACTTAACTTGAAAAAAGTCAAGGGCGCTTTGGCGTGCCATAACTCTATTGCCAGGATCCTTAACGGATCTGATACGCCCCCTAACCGTCCGGCTGACAATCCTCCTGATTACGTAGGAACTAAACTGGTTAATTCCCTGTCGGTGCAACAGGTAATCCTATCCGAAGAACAGAAGGCCCAAGCTGAGTTAATGTACAGGGATGGCCAGACGATGAGCGCAATCGCCAAAGCCTTTGGCTGCCATTATACCACAATTGGCAGGATATTGAGACGCAGGAAGGTGCCGATCCGGGAGAAGCTATAGCACGAGAACGAGGGCTGCGGCTAATATGGAATCTTCTTACTTCCCGGCAGACTGCCTTCATATTACAGTTGCTGCGAAATCGCAGCGTAAGAAGAAAATATATTGCATTTTCGCAGCACGCGTGCTATAATTGTATCCATGAAAGAAAAGGTGAACACAATGAGCAACGTGGGGACTTATTTGAAAGAAGCAAGAAACCGCTGCCATCTCAGCCTTAAAGACGTGCAGGAGCGCTGCGGAGTGACCGACTCCAAGCTCAGCCGACTGGAGCGAGGCGAAGGCAGAGATCTTACTCCCTACGATCTCAAAAAGCTGGCACAGCTTTATGGGATCGGGGTTATTCCACTGTACGTGATGGCAGGCTATTTGGATGAAAGCGATTTGTCAGACTATCAGCTTGTCTTTGAGAATGCCGGACTCCTTAATGAAGAAGAAAGGCAGAGCATTCAAACGCAGATCAATTTGCTCACCAAAGGAAGGCAGGTATCTGATCATGATTTATAAACTTGGAGAACTTTTCTGCGGACCGGGCGGACTGGCGTGGGGAGCCATGAACGCGGATATTGGAAACCCCGATTTTGGGATCGTCCACGCCTGGGCCAATGATTATGATGAAAACACCTGCAAAACCTATATCCGCAACATCTGTCCCGAAGCACCGGGAACGGTTTACCATGCGGACATTCGGAAGTTTGACCTCAAAAAATTATCGCCAATCGATGCACTGGCTTTTGGCTTCCCCTGTAATGACTTCAGCGTAGTTGGGGAGCAGAAAGGCGTCGATGGCGTTTACGGCCCGTTGTACTCTTATGGAGTTGAGGTGCTGAAAATGCACCGCCCGCAGTGGTTCCTCGCAGAGAATGTAGGCGGCCTTCGCAACGCCAATGACGGCAAGGCATTTACAATGATTCTTGACGCCATGCGCGAGGCTGGGTACAAGCTCTATCCTAATTTGTATAAGTTTGAAACTTACGGCGTTCCACAGGCTCGGCACCGCATCATTATCGTCGGCATCCGTGACGATCTGGACGTTGAGTTCAAGATCCCGTCAAACGTCCCTTATGCGGATGTAGACAACACCTGTAAGACTGCCATTGAGGTGCCGCCGATTCCAGAAGACGCCCCAAACAATGAGCGCACTGTGCAGTCACCTACCGTTGTTGAGCGCTTGAAGTACATCAAGCCCGGCCAGAATGCTTTCACAGCAGATCTTCCGGAAGAACTCATGCTCCATGTAAGAGGTGCGAAAATCAGCCAGATTTACAAACGGCTTGAGCCCAACAAGCCCGCCTATACTGTCACGGGCAGCGGGGGCGGCGGCACTCACATTTACCACTGGAGCGAACCGCGGGCTTTGACCAACCGAGAACGGGCGCGGCTCCAGACTTTCCCTGATACTTTTGTCTTTGAAGGGAATAAGGAGAGTGTCCGCAAGCAGATTGGCATGGCAGTTCCGTGCCAGGGAGCCAAAATCATTTTTGAGGCAATTCTCAAAACCTTTGCTGGCATTCCATACGAATCCATGGATGCCAATATTGAAGAATAAAATTATCAAAGCCGCCAAGGTCATTCTTGGCGGCTTTTTGTGTCTGCTGCGTGCATTATTGGGAGAAATCCATATAGAACGTCTCTTCGTCCAGTTTTACAAACTTCACATCGGTTCTGCCGTATCGGTCAAGATCAGCTCTTGTCACATAGGCACCATTCCGCAGCCCCAGCCTGCGCCGAAAATACTCTCCAAGATCGCTGTTGCGCACAGGTGTAGTAATGGCCTTATTGTTCTGCTGTTCCACACGCAGGGTCAGCTGGTGCCGGTCATCTGTAATTGCCGTAAAATGACGCTTTTCCAAAGGAAAAAATCCGCTTTTGGCAATTCGGCTCGGCAGAGGAATATATGCCTGATTGGGCTCCCGCCCTCTTCTCTGTCCCCAGTTTAGGCCGGATCGTGTGCCGGTTTCTCCCGACTTGGTAATCAGGCTGAGTGTTACAGAATCGTAGTCGTCCAGCCCTTCGACCAAGTTGCACTCCAGATCCAGCACTGGATGCGTCGGCCTCAGAATAATATACTCTTCAATTTCGGCATGGTTGCAGTAAACGGTTCGCGGCACAACCGCATCATAGCAGGACATAGCCTCGACGGGATCACATAATTCCATCAACTCGCTGCGGTGCCTGCCCACAAAAGAGCTCTGCACAAAATTAGCAGAACCCATAAAGGCCGTTACCGGCTGGCCGCTTTTACACCAAATAAAGAGGTTTGCGTGTTCGGCGGGCTTATCAATGACGTAGCTGCATTTGACTTGTGCGACCTCGTGAGGGAGCGTGGAAGAAACCAGCTGCTGGAAGCCCTCGTGGATGCTCACGCTCATATTGTCAAAAGGAACCATGCCTACAATTAAGTTGATTCTAATCGGCACAGCGGTTTTGTGGTACAGATTCTTTATGTACCATGAAAGCATATTGGGTGTGGCATATGCCGACAGGATATATAATTCTTCAGCTTCATCGCGAAGCGGCTCGAACAGTATCTTTTCCGCCAAATCAGCTTGGAACACAGCATACACCTCCATCAAGATTAAAGTGCAGGCTCAGCGAATGCGGACAGACCAATCTCATTTCTGAAGCTGACTCCGGGTGCTGACTGTGCGCAGGACTTCTTCCACACACTCATCCAGGTGTTTCTTGATCTGCCATTCCCAAAAGCGGATCACCAGCCAGCCTTCGCTTTGCAGGGCCGATGTGACCTCTCGATCCCGCTCCATATTGCGCTCAATCTTCGGCACCCAGTAATCTCGGTTGGATTTGATGCGCTGGTTACGGTTCTCCCAGTCGTATCCATGCCAGTAATCCGAATCACAGAAAACAGCAATTTTGTATTTTGTAATAGCAATATCCGGTTTCCCGATCAGCTTCTTATAATTTTTCCGATACCGGATGCCCCGTTCCCACAGAGCTTTCCTAAGCGCCAGTTCAATTGAGGTGTCTTTGCTGCGTATTGCCTGCATATTCCTGCGCCGCTGTTCTGGAGTTAAGTCATCAGCCAATGATCACACTTCCGTTTCCTCTGCATCAATCACATCATAGTAAACCGTATTGCTGGGTAGCTTGATGTTAGGCACCCACAGTTCGCGCCCATTCCAGCCTTTCCGCCCGGTGACCTTGTACATGGTCAGCACAACTTGGTCTGTGAATGAGCCGCCGAGCCGCCAATCATTTGGAGACAGCAGCGCGCCGGTACCTTTAGCGACATCTCTGCCTCGACGCACAATCAGAATACCTTGTGCCGCAGGGCGCTCCGCCAGCATCGTATCCAGCACTGACACAAAACTCTTGATGTTGAAGTCCTCATCCGACGTGATGTGAGAGAAGATTTCTTTCATCAGGCGCAGATTGACTTGGTAGGAAGGCTCGCTCTCATCAAACGGAGCCAGCAGACGGTCGAGTGCCTCGATGCTGTCGTTCTCCGGGTTGAACGGATAGTAATTCGTCCCGCCCGACAGCAGAAAGACCTTCTGATTATCCAGCACATTGGCACGGGTGGGATTCAGCCCTTCCGGATAGAACACCCGGATATGCTCTATCCCATTCTCTATCTGAGAAATGATGGAATTATTGGTGGCATTGATGTCAGAAAAAAGCTTGTAAAGCGGCTCATCAATATAAACCTGCATCATGCCCGGGTCGCGGTCATAGCCGAACATACGGCTGTGCTGCCACATGGTGTCGGCCTGCGGCTTCTTGCTGGTGCGCGTATAATAAATGGTTTGGAGCGCCGGGAAGGTAACGCCGCGCCCCAGCGTATTTCCGCCAATGATGATATTGGAGCCGGAAGAATATTCATCGCTCGTAATGTTGTTCCGGCCGTTCATGACGAGCACCTTGACATTGCCGTTCTGGAGCAAATCCTTTGCCGTGCTGTAAATGGTATCAAAATCAGCCTTTTCTGATTTTTGCGGGGACAGCGATGCGTACTCCTTTTCCAGCTCGGCACGGAATGCATCATCAATATTGTCTCGGCACCACGACAGTGCTTCATTGATCTGGTGCTCATACCTGCTGTGAACCGCCTGCCGCACACTGGGGTGAATCAAGCAGTTGCAGACAGATCCCCCTGCGGCCAGAATCTGGCTGGATACCGCAAGATGGCGCAGCACCACGTGCTTTTCCGGTTCTTCAATTTCCTCAAGATAGCTGATGCAGTCCGCTTTCTCGCTTTTGGGAAAGAAGAAGTCGCCGCCCAGATAACTGTCCCCAGGCGCAAAGTAGTAGGTGAAATAGGGGTGCCAGCCGGACTGCACAGTCTGAAGCAGAACAGCCTGCGGCGTTCCAGTCACCTGCAGATAGATGCTGCTGGAGGATCCGTTTTTGATGGAATCCAAGTATCTGTTGATGGAGGACTGGCGGCCTCGATTGACCAGCGTATTGAGAGAGGCGGCGTCTGCTTCGTCATCTACGATGAATAAAGGATTCCCCTTCATAAAGCCGGTGGATGCAAACACATTAGCCCAGAGCCTTAGTATGCGCACATTCTTTTTGAGAACGATAATAGTGGGCTGCATGAGCCGGTTCTCGATAAACAGCCCTGAGTCATTCTCTCCGCAGATACAGAATCCTTCCAGATCTGCCTTTACGCGCTCAAGAGTCTGCTGCTGCAGAACCACGTTGTCTGTGGTTAAAAGCACAAAGGCAGGAAAGCCCAGATCAGCGGCTTTGCAGATGATGCCGAACATCTGTCCCGTCTTTCCGGACTGCACATTGCCGAACAGAAGCCCGATCTCATGACTGCAGAAAGAAAACTGCTTTATGTACTGATTGCCGACATCCTCTGCGGTTTTAAGGATGGACTCTGCAAGTTTTTTGTTGCCGCGCTCAGCGATTGTGTTTAGATAAGTCTTTAGGTACGGCATTACTCACCATCCTCCTCAGCTTCATGGCTGGATTCAAAGGAAAGAAACCACACATCAAGCAGGCTGCCATCCTCATCCTCCATCTTTTGATCAGTTTTTGTCAGCACAAGCTGGTTGCAGCCATAGGCATCCAGCATCTCTTTAGTAATCATGCCCCGCCGGTCACGATCCAACTGAGTGTCATTGACGGGGGTGACCAGCCCTGCGGCGGCCAGTCTTCCCTTAATCCACCGGCCCAAAATCAGCTCATCGCCGACAGCGCTGAACTGTTTGTTGCCGTCGCTGGTGGTGTGCGCCCGGAAGGTGTAGCCGTCATCCGTAACAACATAGAAAGTTACATTCTTCTCGGGGTAGCCGGGGAGCAGAGTGATGCTTTTATTGACTGTAAACTGAGTTTCATACCAATCCCGGGACTTTCTCGCGCTCCGGGGAGCGGCATAGCACACGTTCAGATTGGATTTCGTGTAATGCTTGCCGTCATCCATATGGCGCTCGGCAAAGGCAGGCACCTTGATTGGCAGCACAAAAGACACGCCTGTTTTGTGCCGCTCATAAATAGACACCTCGGCCTGCGGCACCTGGTCAACTGTGTCCACGCCAGTCAATGAGGTATTAATCTCTCTTATCAGCGGCATATCTGCGATGTCAGCAATATTGGCCGAACAGCGGTTATCCTGCAGCCTGCGAATCAGGCCCAGCATCTCGCAGCACTCAGCGGGATCCGTTGTCAGGCAGGCGGTTTCATACTGCCTGCGATTGCCCGCCTCAAGCTTGATTGCGCCCAAGTTGGCCGAGCCGAGAATAGCAGATTTTACATCTCCGTCCTTATGGAACACATAGACTTTGCCGTGGTATTTGAAGGCCCGCACCACGCGGATTTCCCCGATTCCGGCAGAACGCCATTTCTCGTTAATGGCTAGGGCAGTTCTGTAAGTGCTTTCGGGCATCCCCTCAACATAGTACATCCCCATGGTCAAGCTGATATGCCGAAGGCCATGCTCAGCGGCCAACATATCCAGCTCTTCAAGGGCCGCCCTTGAAACATAGCCCACAGCAATATCCGCACCGTCACAATCAGCAATCTGCTCATGAAAGCAGTCAATAATTGAGGTTTGTCCATCTTCCATACCCAAGGGAAGAATATCTGAATAGAGCAGTTTCATCTGCTTGCGTCCTTTCTCATAATCTTATGGTCTCATCCGCCTGCATTCAGCGGTTTGGCCGAGAACTAAGCTCCGTATGCAAATAAATTACCAATGCTATTATATCAAAGAAGCCCTCTCGCCACAAGAAGGAGAAAAAACGCGAAAAGCATAACCCGCATCAATTTGGTTGATTTTTTCTAAAAATTAGAAATCCATGTTATAATGGTAGTGTTCAATCTGCGATTCACGCATTATATGCGACGCTAATAAACGGCACCGCATATACATGTAGGGCGTTGCTCTTA
>CAJFUA010000140.1 GCA_904420085.1 uncultured Eubacterium sp.
ATAAAAATATCTCCAACCGTACAACTACGGCTGGAGATAGAAAAATTTTATTTTTTCATCTGTCTACTTGACAGGGAGCAGTTCACTCATTTGATGATCATTCGACACCCTTTTTTTATTGGATAGATTTATAATTTTTTTTAGAAATTATAGCCATTATATCCCCAGTGGTCGCATTCTTCATACTGTACATATACGCGTTCACCGTCTATATCCAGTTCTTCTTTTACGATATCCGTTATCCTGGAGGTCATCCGGTCATAGGCGCTTCCCGATGCTTTTCCGAAAAGACGTACTTCCACAAAGGCAATAGGCTGATCCTTTTCACCTCTGAAATACAGACGGCAAGTATCTTCTACATTCACCATAAGCCAATTTTCACTCTTTCCGATCAAAGATACAGCTTCGCCGAATTTTTCCTTTAATCCTATTTCCTGTGTTTCAGATATTCTCGTATTTGTTTTGATATTGATAAACGGCATATTTTGTTCCTCCTTTTTATGAACCTTGTACCATATACCTGATCGGATAGGGGGAGATTCCTGTCCCTATCCGATCACTGCGATACCTCGCTCGTATCGCGCAAAAAGATGCCGCAACCGAAAGCTTGCGGCATCTTTTTGATCTTATCCGTCAATCTGAAAATTCTGTCCGTTATACTGTATGTCTGCCACTTTGTTTTTATACGTTTCGGATCCTTCCCTGTCCTTAAACCGGCGGATCAGATCGAAATCATTCCAAAAATGGATCGGAAAGACCTTATCCACATCCACATGCTCCAGAAAATAGTCCATCCCCATCCAGTATCTTTCCTCCTGCCGGGGATCCAGGACAGTAAATGCCAGATCGATATGACGTCCTTCCAGTTTTTGGATCTCATTTTGGAAAGCTTCTGTCATCTCTTTGTATTCCCTATCCGTTTCACCCTTCCATGTCCACCAGTGGAGATCCCCCGCGTGATAGATGACCCTGCCTTTGTAAGAAATGATAAAGGCAACGCCCTCATCGGTTGACTTCAACGTTTCCACACATAGATCATCCAGACCTTTTCTCTCATCATATACTTCCAGGTTATCCACATTTACAAAGATTTTTTGATCTTTATTCACAAAAAAGGTATCTTTTCCACATAAAGCTTGTCTTACTTTTGAACTCATATGCCTTCTTACATCCTTAGACAGGATAAAGGCTATGTGGCCATACTTTTCTCTCTGCGCAAAGATCTCCCGGTTGAAATGGTCCGCATGGAAATGGCTGACAAAGAAAATGATCTTTTTTTCTTTGTCAAATTCCGGTATGGATCCATTGTAATAGTCAAAGACAAAAACACAGTCCTCATATTCAACACTGACGCCGCTGTGGCCGATATAAGTGACTTTCATCAGATTTCCTCCGGTGTCTGGTCTTTTTCTTGTTCGTCTCCACTGTCCTGGGTGACATCTCCCCGGACTTTGGCTATGCTTGCCACCTTGATATCATTCTCCACATCAATGTCCATGAGTTTGACGCCGGAAGTATAGCGGCCGATCTCAGAAATGGAATCCACTGCCATACGTATGATAATACCTCCAGATGTTATGAGCATGACTTCCTGTCCGGCTTTTACTGCTTTTACTCCGATCACATTGCCGGTTTTTTCGGTGATATTATAGCAAAGTACACCTTTTCCACCCCGATGCTGTGCATTGAACTCATTCATCGAAGTCCGTTTACCCATACCATTTTCCGAAACGATCAGCAGACTGTCTCCCTGGATATCCAACTGCATACCGATGACTTCATCGTCTCCTTCCAGGCTCATGCCGATCACACCCATGGACGTTCTGCCAGTCTGGCGCACATCCTTTTCATTAAACCGGATACATTTACCATGGCGGGTCACTAAGAAAATGTCATTATCATTATGCGTTGTCTTGACCTCGATCAGTTCATCCTCATCTCTTAAACTGATGGCTTGAATACCTGTCTTTCGGATATTTTCATATTCCAGGATAGGTGTTTTCTTTACGATGCCCTTCTTTGTAGCCATGAACAGATAAGAATCCGCATCATACTCCCTTATCGGTATGGACGCGGTGATCCGCTCTCCCGGTTCCAACTGGAGTAGATTCACAATGGCTGTACCCCTGGCTGTCCTGGATGATTCGGGAATCTGATAGCCTTTCAGTCGATACACTTTTCCTTTATTGGTAAAGAACATGATAAAATGATGGGTACTTGTCATCATCAGTTCTTCAATAAAGTCATCTTCCAGTGTGGCCATCCCACGGATACCTTTTCCGCCTCTGTTCTGGCTTCTGAAATTATCAATGGTCATCCGCTTGATATAGCCCATGCGGGTCATGGCAATGACTGTATTTTCATCTTTGATCAGATCTTCGATCGTGATCTCATCGTCATCGACGCCGATCTTTGTCCGTCTGTCATCTCCGTATTTATCCCGGATCACAGTGATCTCATCCCGGATAACACCGAGAAGCAATTTCTCATCTGCAAGGATTGCTTTTAACTCATTGATCTTTTGGATCAATTCCGCATATTCTTTCTCGATCTTTTCTCTTTCCAATCCGGTCAGAGCCCGCAGACGCATATCCACGATGGCCTGGGCCTGGACGTCTGTCAGACCGAACTTTTCGATCAGCTCAAGTTTAGCTTCAGCAACATTTTTAGAAGCGCGGATGATCCGGATCACTTCGTCGATATTGTCCAGAGCGATCAGCAACCCCTGTAATATATGTGCTCTTTCCTCCGCCTTATTCAATTCATATTTGCTCCGGCGGGTAATAACTTCTTCCTGATGTTTCAGATACAGTTCAAGTATCTGTTTCAAGTTCAGGACCATGGGCACATTGTTGACAAGCGCCAGCATGATCACACCAAATGTATCTTGCAGTTGGGTATGTTTATATAAATGATTCAAGACGATGTTCGGATTGGCATCCTTTTTCAGTTCGATCACGATACGCATACCTTGCCTGTCCGACTCATCCCGCAGATCAGAAATGCCATCCACCCTTTTATCCCGCACCAGTTCTGCGATCTTTTCGATCAACCGGGCTTTATTCACCATATAGGGAAGCTCGGTCACCACGATCCGCTGCCGGTTGTTTGACATGGGTTCAATTTCAGTGACTGCCCGTACTTTTATCTTTCCTCTTCCGGTGCGGTATGCGCTGTTTATGCCATTTCTGCCAAGGATCGTTGCCCCTGTCGGAAAATCCGGTCCCTGAACGATAGCGAGCAGTTCTTCCATCTCCGTATCCCGGTCGTTCTCAATACGATTTTCAATGATCTTTAACACGCCGTCGATCGTTTCCCGCAGATTATGAGGCGGTATATTTGTAGCCATGCCGACAGCAATACCAGTTGTTCCATTGACTAAAAGATTTGGAAAACGGGAAGGCAGGACAGAAGGTTCTTTTTCTGTTTCATCAAAGTTGGGGACAAAGTCCACCGTATCTTTATTGATATCTGCTATCATCTCCATGGATATACGGCTCAGACGGGCCTCCGTATAACGCATGGC
This sequence comes from uncultured Eubacterium sp., assembly GCA_904420085.1. Lineage (GTDB taxonomy): Bacteria > Bacillota > Clostridia > Lachnospirales > Lachnospiraceae > Eubacterium_G. The sequence goes on from CAJFUA010000140.1 coordinate 3,527, forward strand.
CGCAGCGCCGTCGCCGTCCACAGAACCAAAGTTACCATGGCCATCCACCAACGGATATCTGGTGGACCATTCCTGGGCCAGATTTACAAGGGCGCCATAGATGGAGCTATCGCCATGGGGATGATATTTACCCATGGTATCACCCACGATACGGGCACATTTTCTGTGGGGTTTATCCGGTCCATTGTTCAACTCGATCATCGCATAAAGGATACGCCGCTGGACCGGTTTCAGTCCGTCCCGGACGTCCGGAAGCGCTCTGGAGGCTATGACGCTCATCGCATAATCGATATACGATGTTTCCATTGTCTTTTGAAGGTCCACTTCCTGAACCTTGTCAAACACCTTACTTAAGTCGTCCATCTTTATTCCTCCATCCCTTAAATATCCAGATTACGGACATATTGTGCATGTGTCTCTATAAACTCTCGTCTCGGTTCCACTTTATCGCCCATCAGCGTATCAAATGTTTCGTTGAGCATGGCCAGTTTGGCATCGTCCATAGTCACACGGAGCAAGATCCGCTTCTCCGGATCCATGGTGGTCTCCCACAACTGTTCCGGATTCATCTCTCCAAGTCCCTTATACCGCTGGATACGGTTATTTTGATCGCGCCCTATTTCGTTCAGAATATCTTGAAGTTCCTCATCCGAGTAGGCATACCATATCTTTTTATTCTTTTCGATCTTATACAGTGGGGGCTGTGCCAGATAGACATGTCCCTCTTTTATAAGATCCGGCATAAATCGATAAAAGAATGTCAATAATAACGTACTGATATGGGCGCCGTCCACATCCGCATCTGTCATGATGATGATCTTATGATAGCGGAGTTTGGATATGTCAAAATCCTCATGGATACCGGTACCAAAGGCAGTGATCATCGCCTTGATCTCTTCATTGACCAATATCCTATCCAGCCTTGCTTTCTCCACATTAAGGATCTTACCTCTGAGAGGCAAGATCGCCTGGGTTGCTCTGGACCGGGCCGTTTTTGCCGAACCGCCGGCTGAATCCCCCTCCACCAGATAAATCTCGCAGTTGACCGGATCCTTATCCGAACAATCCGCCAGTTTTCCCGGAAGGCTGGCCGTTTCCAACGCAGACTTACGTCTTGTCAGATCTCTTGCTTTTCTGGCAGCATCCCTTGCCCTCTGGGCCATGACCGCTTTTTCAGCGATCAGTTTGCCCACGGTTGGATTCTGTTCCAAAAAGATCATCAGTTTTTCGCTGACGATATTATCCACCGCACCCCTTGCTTCACTATTTCCCAATTTTTGTTTTGTCTGTCCCTCAAACTGGGGTTCTTCCAACTTGACGCTGATGATCGCTGTCAGACCTTCTCGTATATCGTCGCCTGTAAGGTTTGCCTCATTATCCCTTAAAAGCTTGTTTTTTCTCGCATAATCGTTAAATGTTTTTGTCAGAGCGTTTCGGAAACCGATCAGATGGGTTCCGCCCTCAGGCGTGATGATATTGTTGACAAAGCTGTAAGTATTTTCTGTATAGGAACTGTTATGCTGCATGGCCACTTCCACATACACATTGTCTTTTGTTCCTTCACAATAGATGATCTGGGGATAAAGCACATCCTGATTCCGGTTCACATACTCCACATATTCTTTGATGCCGCCTTCATAATGGAATATCCTCTCCACCCGCTTTTCCTGACGCTCATCGATCAATATGATCTTCAGGCCTTTTGTCAGAAAAGCCGTCTCTCGCAGACGTTCTTTCAGAATGTCAAAATCATAGACCGTATCCTCGAAAATCTCCTTGTCCGGAAGAAACGTGACCTTCGTTCCCCGTTTATCCGTCTTTCCGATCACTTCAAGATCTTGGACAACTTTTCCCCGTTCATATCTCTGTTTATATTTTTTCCCGTCTTTATAAACGACAACTTCCAGCCATTCGGACAAAGCATTGACGACAGATGCGCCCACGCCATGCAGTCCGCCGGACACTTTGTATCCGCCACCGCCGAATTTACCGCCGGCATGAAGGATCGTGAAAACCACTTCCACGGCAGGTCTCCCTGCTTTCTCCTGTATATCCACAGGGATACCCCGGCCATTATCCACAACGGTGATACTGTCCCCTTTGTTGATGGTCACAGTGATCGTATCACAGTATCCGGCAAGCGCCTCGTCCACAGCATTGTCCACGATCTCATAGACAAGATGATGAAGTCCTTTGGAGGATGTGCTTCCAATATACATACCCGGCCGTTTACGTACGGCTTCCAGTCCTTCTAAAATCTGAATTTGATCTGCACTGTAATTGTCGCTCATGTTTTACCTCCTACTGACTGCTTTCAATCTCTCCACTGACAACTTTGAATACTTTGTCAATATTGAACCTGCTGTTTATAAATTCATCCAGTCCGGTACATGTGATGATGGTCTGCGTATCACATATACTGTCTAATAAATAGTTTTGCCTGAAACTGTCCAGTTCAGACAGGACGTCATCCAGTAAAAGTACCGGCGTATCTTCCACAGCTCTCCTGACAAGTTCAATTTCGGCAAGTTTTAACGACAAAGCTGCTGTCCGCTGCTGTCCCTGAGATCCAAACCTCCGGATATCCACATCATTTACAAAAAAACTGATGTCATCTCTGTGAGGTCCGATCCCCGTTGTTTTTAAAAGTAAGTCGTGGTTTCTCTGTAAAAATATCTGTTCCTCAAATCTGTCGGATGTCACATTCGGTTCATAACAAACATTTAGTTTTTCCCGGCCGCCAGTCAGCTTTTCATGTATGGGGCCTGTCAATCCATTCAGTTCATCAATGAAACCTTTCCTTGCTTCAATGATCTTTTTCCCATATTCTGCCAGCTGCATATCCCAAACATCCAGCGTATCTTTAAGTTCCGGCTGGATACCGATCTGTTTAAGCAGATTGTTTCTCTGGGCGATCACCTTGTTATAACCCGAGATTTGATAAAGGTACAGCTTATTAAGTTGACATAACTCCATGTCAACAAAACGCCGACGATAAGACGGTCCATTCTTGATCATCGCCAAGTCTTCCGGTGAAAAAAAGACCACGTGGACAAGACCCATCAATTCACTGGACTTTTTCACTTGCACACCATCTATCGCCACACCTTTATTTTTATGCTTTTTCAAATGCATATCGATCTTATGTAAAGTTCCCCGTCGCTCAACAAACATCCTCAAATGAGCGTCCTCACATCCGAATCGGATCATCTCCCGATCCTTGCTGCCCTTGTGAGATTTTGTCGTTGCGCATACATAGACCGCTTCCAACACATTCGTCTTTCCCTGTGCGTTATCTCCGTACAGAATATTTGTCTTTTCAGAAAAATCCAGTTTTAAATTCTGATAATTTCTGTAATTTAATAATTCAAGAGATTTTATGACCATTATTTTTCGATTTTTATCTGTTCTCCCTCAAATTCTATCATATCACCATCGTGGAGTTTCTTCCCCCGCTGATATTCGGTCTGTCCATTGACTTTAACCTGGCCGGACTGGATCATGATCTTGGCATCCACTCCGGAAGCTGCGACGCCGGATACTTTAAGGGCCTGTCCAAGTTTGATATATTCATCTCTCAATTTTACGATTTCCATGGTAAATTCCTTTCTATACCCCGGGGTTAAAGTTTACCGGAAGGATCAGATATACATAATGATTTTCCTCATCCCGTATAAAGCAGGGAGCTTTCGGATTCACAAGATAAATATCGATCGTCTCATCGTCAATGACCCTCAGAGCATCCAGTATGAACCTGGGATTGAAACCGATCATAAGATCTTTTCCGGTTTTTTCAATGCTGATATCTTCATTCATGGAACCAATGTAAGAATTGATCTTCAATTCCATATAGTCGTCCAGTATATTGATGATGATCGGTTTTTTATCGCCCTCTTTTACAAGAAGGGAAGCCCGTTCGATACAGTCCTGGAGTTCTTTTTTATTGATCGTCATCTTTGTTTCATAATCAGTTGACAGCATCTGTTCGATCCGGAAATATTCACCTTCGATGAGTCTGGAGACGACCATCGTTTCATCAAATTCAAATAAAATATGTCTGTCTGTAAAATAAATGCTCACTTCATCATCGATCCCGCCGGATAAGATCTTGCTGACTTCGCTCAAGGTTTTTCCAGGAACAACGACTTTGATGTGATCGTAAGATTCTTTCAGTTCGATCTTTCGGATGGAAATACGATGGCCGTCCAAAGATACGACCTTCAGTTCGTTTTGATCGATCTCAAAAAGTTCTCCTGTCATCAGCTTGTTCGTTTCGTTATCCGCAATGGAAAAGATCGTCTGGCGGATGATCTCTTTCAGTGAGAATTGGGAAATCGCAATGTTCTTATGACGTTCGATCTCCGGAAGATAGGCAAAGTCCTCTCCAGACTTTCCTGCAATATTAAACCGGGCTTTTTCGCATTTGATCAGAGCTCTGCACTGTTCATCCGTTTGGATCGTCACTTCACTATCCGGCAGTTTACGGATGATCTCAGAGAAAAGTCTGGCTTCCAAAGCGATCTTTCCTTTATCCAGGATATCGCCTTTGATCCGGGTTTCGATACCAAGTTCCATATCGTTCGCAGTAAGTTTGATATCGTCCTCTGTCGTATCAATGAGGATACACTCAAGGATAGGCATTGTCGTTTTTGATGGAACTGCTTTTAAAACCGTGTTGACTCCCTTAAGGAGTTCTGATTTACTGCAGATGATTTTCATATCACAGACCAACCTTTCTTGTGACAGCCAGAAGAAGTGTGAATAACCTTCCGGAGCCACGAATATAAATATATAAATAATATTTTATAGTAGTAGTTGTAGTAGGGGGTGTGGATATGTGGATATGCCCTCTAAAGCCCGAATTTAAAAGAAAAATCCGGAGGGATAACTCTGTTGAAGGATCGTTGATCGTCATGGGATAACTGTCGTTTTATTCACACTCCCCTAAATGGGAAAATTGTTGTTTTTGTGAGTTTCCACATGATTTCACATGAAATTCACAAAGTTATTCACATTTTTATGTACACTTATTAACAAAATGTGGATAAATATTGTGAATTCAGTGTTTATATAGTGGATTATTTCGGTGGATTAATTTTCTTTACCAGTACATCTATTGTCTTTTGGAGACTTTCATCTTTCTTCAGGTCATCGGAAATCTTCTTTTCTCCATGTATGATCGTTGTATGATCTTTTTTCCCAAGGGTATTGCCGATGGACTGGAGAGAATCTTCCGTCATCTTCCGGCACAGATACATACATATCTGACGGGGATAGGCGATCTCCTTGGTACGTTTGGAACCTTTGATATCATCAGGCGATATACCAAAGTGTTCGGAAACGATGTTGATGATCAGTTCCGTTGTGATCGGTTGGCGTTCCTCCGGAGAAATGATATTCTTCAAAGCTTCCTGAGTCAGATCAAAATTGATCGGCTGCTTTTTCAGGCGGGAAAAATTATAAACATTCTTCAGCGCCCCTTCCAACTCTCGGATATTGGACTTGATATTTGTGGCGATGTAATTAAGTGATTCATCGTCTGCTTCGATATTGTCCAGTTCTGCCCGCTTTTTAAGGATCGCCATACGGGTTTCATAATTCGGCGGCTGAACATCCACGGTCAGGCCGCTTTTAAAACGGGTGATCAGTCGTTCTTCCAGATCTTTGATATCTTTCGGCGGTTTATCGGAAGATATGACGATCTGCTTTTTATTTTCCGATAATGTATTGAACGTATGGAAAAATTCTTCCTGTGTACTTTCCTTATTAACAATAAACTGGATATCGTCGATCAGCAGCATATCGATATTCCGATATTTATTTTTGAAATCTTCGATCTGCTTGTGCTGAATGGAGTGGACCAGTTCGTTGGTAAAGGATTCGCTGGTGACATAGATGATCTGATAATCCGGATGTTTGGCAAGTACATAATGGGCAATGGCCTGCATCAGATGGGTTTTGCCAAGACCAGCGCCCCCGTAAATAAACAGAGGATTGCCGTAAGTGCCGGGATCTTCTGCGACAGCCAGAGCTGTGGCGTGGGCAATGTCGTTGTTCTTGCCGACCACAAAAGTATCGAAAGTATATTTCGGATTCAAATTGGAGTCGACTAATACTTTCGCACGATCATCAGGGACAGCCTTATCTTCCTTATTATTAATAATGTTCTTTTTAGGCAGATTGTCCGGTGTGACAAAGACCACATCGTATTCTGCTTCCAGAACTTCAGCAATCGTTATAATCAGAGGCATGCGGAACTTCTTGGAGAACCACTGGGCATCCAGGATCAGATTTTCCTTATCGATCATTACTGTGATGATATTGCCGTCAACGCTGTAAGGCTTCATATACATAACCCATGTTTTAAAAGCAGCTTCTGTGATTTCGTTTTCAATTTTCATTTTTTCAAGGATTTCGTCCCATTTTTCTTCAATGACGGATAACACAAAATAATCCCCCTAATTATAATTCTGGTATAATATCATATCTATTTTATAATAATTTTTTTGAGATATCAACAATCAAAATGTGGATAACTGTGTGGATAAAAATTTTAGGCAGATTGACATAATCTCGTTGCGTTTTGGCGTTTTTATGTAAATGTTTATAAGTTAAAAATAATTGCCCACATTTTTCACAGTGGATAACTCAGCTAAAAATAAGACATTAGTTAGATTATAGCAGACTTATTCACAGTTATCCACAACTTATTCACAAGATGTGGATAATATTATGTAAATGTGGGGATAATCTTGTTGATAGAAAAGTTATCCACAATTCGAGAAATTTAGCCAGGTTTCACTTGACGATAAACCTGCGAATGAATATAATAGAATAGATATTTTATCTAGTTATGTAGATTGACAGGGAGGTGTATCAGATGAAGATGACATATCAGCCGAAGAAACGACAGAGAAGTAAAGTTCATGGATTCAGAAAAAGAATGAGTACTTCTAATGGCAGAAAGGTTTTAGCAGCAAGAAGAGCTAAAGGTAGAAATAAATTGTCAGCTTAGGCCGCATATATGTGGCCTTTTTCTTTAGGAGAAGGTATACCAGTTTGAAGGGTGCCTGGAAAATATGAAATTTTCGGAATCTTTAAAAAAGAAAGAACAATTTAAAAACGTTTATGAGCATGGTGTTTCGTATGCAGACCGGTTTATCGTGATGTATGTTCTGGAAAATCATTTGAAGATGAACCGGTTGGGCATTTCTGTCAGCAAGAAAGTTGGAAACAGTGTTGTCAGACATCGTTTTGTACGTCTTGTCAGGGAAAATTACCGTTTGGAAGAGGATGACTATATGTGTGGATATGATGTGGTCGTCATAGGGCGTATGCCGGCGGCAAAAGCGGATTTTCACCGTATCGGCCGTTCCATGAAAAAACTGGCGGAAATGCATGGTATCATACGATCAACGGGTGATCATGCAGATCAGGAAGCCTGATGCATAGCACATCCGGAAGGATACAAGGATTCGAGATGGTGAAGATGAAAAAAGTATTGATTGGCTGTATCCGTTTTTACAGAAAATATATTTCGCCGTGTAAAAGCCCATGCTGCATCTACATTCCTACATGTTCGGAATATGCGCTGGAGGCATTGGAAAAGTATGGAGCCATAAAAGGAAGTTATCTGGCTGTGAGAAGGATACTCAGGTGTCATCCTTTCCATAAAGGCGGTTACGACCCGGTTCCATGAATTTAAGGAGGAAACAGAAACATTGAATGCGCTTGTTCTTACAAAAGTTGGTGGTATCTTAGGACCTTTTGCATGGATATTAGGTCTGATCATGAATTACATTTTTGAATTCTTGAATTTTTTGGGGATACCAAGTGTTGGTTTGACCATTATTTTGTTTACATTGGTCGTGAACCTGCTGATGATGCCTTTGACGATCAAACAGCAGAGATTTACCCGGATGTCGTCTCTGATCAATCCGGAGATTCAGAAAATACAGAAGAAATATAAAGGAAAAACAGATACTGCATCTGTAAATCGTATGCAGGCTGAAACTCAGGCCGTATATGCGAAATATGGTTCCAGTCCTACAGCGGGCTGTCTGCCGTTGCTCATCCAGCTGCCGATCCTGTTTGCCCTGTATCGGGTTATCTATAATATCCCTGCTTATGTGGATGTTATCGGTGATCTGTACCGGACGATCGCTGTGCCGATCCAGGCCACAAGCGGCGGTGCGGATATCATGAATCAGTTGATGACGGATCTGAGCATCCGTGTCAGCAATTTTAATTTTGACGATATCAATAAGATCATAGATGCTCTGAACTATGTTAAATCCACCGGATGGGATACGCTCGTCCAGGCATTTGTATCCAATCCGGATGTTGGTACGGCAGTTGGCGCCGTAAAAGATACGATCATCAGTATGAACCAGCTTCCTGGCGGATTGAACATCATTGATGCGCCGGTACAGTTAAATGCCGGTATCGCCGGTTTCTTCCCGGGTATCATCATTCCGGTCCTGGCCGGTGTGACCCAGTTCATCAGTACAAAGGTCACTCAGCCGAAACAAAAGGATACGGATGTGGAAGAAAATTCCATGATGGCATCCATGAAGATGATGAATGTGACCATGCCGCTGATATCCGTATTTTTCTGTCTCACATTGCCTGCCGGTATCGGTGTATACTGGATCGCCAGCGCCGTGTTCCGTACATTGAGCATTGTTGTTGCGAACAGATATTTTGACAGCAAAGATCTGGACATCTTGATCGAAGAGAATAAGAAAAAAGCTGCTAAAAAATCTGAGAGAAGGGGTGGAAAACCCACCTGGTCCGAGCGGATGATGGGTGCCAGCGCGGCTGCCCAGGCACAGCAGGAAAATGAGAAACAGAAGTCTCTCAGTGAGATCGCGAAAGCGAATACAAAGAAGAATTACAAACCAAGAGATTATCAGGCATCGGACAGGCCTGTAGATACCAGCAGTATTGCATCCATTGCCCATATGCTTGACCGGAAAGATAAAGAAGATTAGTGCGTTGATATAATGGAGGATGAATAGTATGGATTATATCGAAGTATCAGCAAAAACAGTAGATGATGCTATAACAGAAGCACTTATCAAGCTTGGAACAACAAGCGATAAGATCGAATATGAAATCATTGAAAAGGGCAGCACCGGATTCCTGGGTTTTATCGGCAAGCAGAATGCGGTTATAAAAGTTCGTAAAAAGAGTAACATCCTGGATGATACATACGAATTTTTGAACAAATTATTCGATGCAATGCACATACAGGTAACGGCAACGATCGACTACAATGAAGAAGAGAAGAATATGTCCATCAACCTTGAGGGTGAAGAGATGGGTATCCTCATCGGCAAACGCGGTCAGACATTGGATTCCCTTCAGTATCTGATCAGCCTTGTGGTCAATAAGGAAAGCGATTCTTATATAAAAGTTAAGCTGGATACGGAGAACTATAGAGAGAGAAGAAAAGCAACGCTTGAGAATCTGGCACGTAATCTGGCTTATAAAGTAAAAAGAACCCGTCGGCCGGTGACTCTGGAACCGATGAATCCTTATGAACGCCGGGTGATCCATTCGGCACTTCAGGGTGACAGATATGTGGAAACCCACAGTGAGGGTGACGAACCATACCGTAAAGTGGTCATTACCTTAAAGAGACGGGAAAATAACAGAGACTACAGAGCAAAAAATAGTGTGGAATGATAAAAGTTACCCCCTTTTTTACGTATGTAAAGATGGGGGTAATTTTGGGATAAGAAGGGAGTTTTCGATAGCATGGATATGGATACGATCGCTGCTGTTTCCACCGGAATGACCCATTCCGGCATTGGGAAGATAAGGATCAGCGGAAGTGACGCGGTTGGGATCGCTGACCGTATTTACAGAAGTCCTTCCGGAAAAAAGAAGCTGACGGATGTGCCAAGCCATACGATTCACTACGGATATATCTATGATCAGGAGCAGATGATCGACGAGGTACTGGTCCTTGTTATGAAAGCTCCAAAGACCTACACAACGGAAGACGTGGTGGAAATCGACTGTCATGGCGGTATCGTGGTGATGGGGAAGATTTTGGAAACGGTTATTAAAAATGGCGCCAGGCTGGCGGAACCTGGAGAATTTACAAAGCGGGCTTTTTTAAATGGCCGGATCGATCTGTCCCAGGCGGAAGCGGTCATGGACATCATCCGATCGAAAAATGAATATGCCCTTGACAGTTCTTTGAGACAGTTGAAGGGCGAATTGAGGAAAAAGATCGAAAATATCCGGAAAAGCATTATCGAGAGTGTGGCATTCATCGAAGCTTCATTGGACGATCCGGAACATATATCCATGGATCATTATGGAGAAGAACTCCGGGTAAAGGTCAATGGTCATATCCGAGAATTGGAGCAGCTTCTGGATACGGCAGACAGCGGAAGGATGATACGGGAAGGCATTCAGACAGCGATCGTGGGAAAGCCCAATGCGGGAAAATCCTCACTTTTGAACATGCTTTCCGGAGAAGAACGGGCCATCGTCACAGAGGTGGCTGGGACGACACGGGATGTACTGGAAGAAACGATCAATATCCACGGTATAACTTTAAATATCATGGATACAGCTGGAATAAGAGATACCAAAGATGTGGTGGAGAGAATTGGCGTGGATCGGTCAAAAAACGCACTGAAGCAGGCGGATCTGGTCATCTATGTCATTGATGGATCCACTCCTTTGGATGAAAACGATCAAGTGATCATGGATATGATACAGGATAAAAAGGCCATTATTTTGCTGAATAAATCGGACTTGGAACAGGCAGTCGACCCGGAGAAACTTGAGAAGCAGACCGATCATCCGGTGATCCCCATTTCGGCGAAATACGGTGATGGCGGAGGAAAGCTGGAAGATCATATCAAAGAGATGTTTTTCAACGGTCAGATCGATTTTAATGACCAGGTGTATATTACAAATATCCGGCACAAAAAAGAGGTTCAGGATGCGCTTTCCAGTTTGGATATGGTCATTCAAAGTATCGATGATGGTATGCCGGAGGATTTCTTTTCCATTGACCTGATGGATGCCTATGAATCTTTGGGACGGATCATCGGGGAATCAGTGGGCGAAGATCTGGTCGATACCATATTTGGTGAATTTTGTATGGGAAAATAGGAGGACAGAGATGGCATATAGATATGAGGATCATGATGTTGCCGTTATCGGAGCAGGACATGCGGGATGCGAGGCTGCTTTAGCCTGCGCCAGGCTGGGATTAAAGACCATCATGTTTACAGTCAGCATTGAAAGTATTGCCCTGATGCCTTGCAATCCAAATATCGGCGGCAGTTCAAAAGGGCATCTGGTACGGGAAATCGACGCCCTTGGCGGTCAGATGGGAAAGACCATCGATGCCACATTTATCCAATCCAAAATGTTAAATAAATCTAAAGGCCCGGCTGTCCATTCATTGAGAGCTCAGGCGGATAAGCAGGATTATACGGATCATATGCGCCGGGTTGTGGAAAATCAGGAAAATCTGACCATCAAACAGGCAGAGATCGTTGATTTTACCACGGATGAAAAGGATGGAAAGAAAGTGATCACCGGTGTTGTGACTCATACCGGCGGGATCTATCCGTGTAAGGCTGCCATATTGGCCACAGGTGTTTACCTGAAGGCCCGATGTCTGTGCGGAGAGTCCATCACTTATACCGGTCCAAACGGCCTTCAGGCGGCCAATTCCCTTTCTGAGGCTTTGAAAAAATTGGGTATCCGTCTGGTACGTTTTAAAACAGGAACGCCGGCAAGAATTGATAAAAGAAGCATTGACTTTTCAAAGATGGAGGAACAGTTTGGGGATGAACGGATCGTGCCATTTTCCTTTACAACTGATCCGGAGACTATCCAGAAGGAACAGGCTTCCTGTTGGTTGACCTATACCAATGAAGAGACTCACCGGATCATCCGGGAGAATCTGGATCGTTCGCCTTTATATGCCGGCGTCATAGAAGGGGTCGGTCCACGATATTGTCCTTCCATAGAAGATAAAGTGGTTAAATTTGCCGATAAATCCAGGCATCAGGTGTTCATCGAACCGGAAGGAAATTATACAAATGAAATGTATATCGGCGGCATGTCCAGTTCTCTTCCGGAAGATGTTCAATTCCGGATGTACCGTACTGTTCCAGGTCTTGAAAATGCACAGATCGTCAGACATGCCTATGCCATCGAGTATGATTGCATTCCCGCTGTCCAGTTAAAAGCTTCACTTGAATTTAAGGAGATCGAAGGACTTTTTTCCGGCGGCCAGTTCAATGGAAGCTCAGGTTATGAAGAAGCAGCGGCGCAAGGATTGATGGCAGGTATCAATGCGGCCATGAAGATCCAAGGAAAGGATCCTGTTATTTTAAAGCGATCAGAGGCTTACATAGGCGTTTTGATCGATGACCTGATCACAAAAGAAACCAATGAACCTTACCGAATGATGACATCCAGGGCAGAATACCGACTGCTTTTAAGGCAGGATAATGCAGACCTTCGATTGACCCCCATAGGACATGAAGTGGGGCTGATCGATGATGATCGTTATGAAAAACTTCTGGAAAAAGAAAAAAAAATCCAAGAAGAGATAAAACGACTGGAACATGTGACAGTGGGCGGTACGAAAGAAGTACAGGAGTTTTTGAACGAACATGGAAGTACACCGTTAAAAACGGCCGTGTCCATGGCTGAACTCATCCGCCGGCCGGAATTGTCTTATGAACTTCTGGAGCCTTTGGATAAAGAAAGAAAAGAACTTCCGGAAGATGTTGTCCTTCAGGTGAACATCAATATAAAATACCAGGGGTACATCCAGCGTCAGATGCGCCAGGTGGAACAATTAAAAAAAATGGAGGACAAAAAAATCCCGGAAGAACTGGATTATACGGATATAAAAAGTCTGCGTATCGAGGCATGCCAGAAATTGATGGCGATCCGCCCGCATTCCATTGGTCAGGCATCCAGAATATCCGGCGTATCCCCGGCGGATATATCGGTTCTTATGATCTATCTGGAACAGTATAATCGAAAAAAACATATAGAGGAGAAAGTATGAAGTCATTAGATAGACTGGAAAAAGGCGCCTTGGCACTGGGGATCCGATTGGATGAAAAGCAGCTTGAGCAATTTGAACATTATTATGCCATGCTTATCGAGACGAATAAAGTGATGAATCTGACCAGTATAACGGAATGGGAAGATGTGGTGGACAAACATTTTATAGACAGTCTTTCCATTGTGCGTGTGGCCCGTTTAAAAGAAAATGATCGGATCATGGATATGGGTACAGGCGCTGGATTTCCGGGGATTCCTTTGAAAATTGCTTTTCCAGATACTCGGATGACACTGATGGATTCGCTCAATAAACGGATCGGATTTTTGAAACATGTCATTTCAGAGTTGGAATTGGAAAATATCGAAGCTGTCCATTCAAGAGCGGAGGATCTGGCTAGAAAACCAGAATACAGAGAGCAATTTGACTTATGCGTTTCCAGGGCTGTGGCGAATATGTCTACCCTTTCAGAATATTGTCTGCCTTTTGTAAAGATCGGCGGAAAATTTGTACCATATAAATCCGGAAACGTATCTGAAGAATTGAATAAAAGTCAGAAAGCAATAGCCATACTTGGAGGCAAAATAAGTCATGTGGATAACTATACGCTTATGGGGACAGATGCAAGCCGTTCGCTGATCATTGTGGATAAAGTACGCATGACGGGAAAGACTTATCCAAGAAAGGCTGGAAAACCTTCCAAAGAACCTTTATCCTAAATTAAGATAGAAAGCAGGAATAAAAATGGTCCAGGGGATATGTTTTATGGGAGATGGGGACGAACGTTTTGAAGATTGTTCCCGTATCCGAAAAGAAGTATTTGTAAGAGAACAAAAAGTGGATCCGGAAGAAGAATTTGACGGAATGGATGATGCGGCGGCGCATGTGCTCATCTATGACGAAGAAGGAAATCCGGTGGCCACCGGCCGCATGTTGGGGATGGGAGAAGCCACTTTCAAGATAGGGAGATTGGCGGTATTAAAGGAATATAGAAAAATGGGATATGGTCAGTTGGCTGTTCTCTTACTCATGGATAAAGCCAGACAATGCGGTGGAAAAAGGATCTATATAGAAGCCCAATCACATGCCAAAAGATTTTACGAAAAGCTGGGATTTAAGACAAGCGGTGATGCATTTATGGAAGTGGGGATCGAACACGTACCGATGGTATGCGAATTGGGAGAGATGAAGGGGTGCAGCTGTTGTAAATAAAATAAGCTGCGACAGCCTATCTGTCGCAGCCATGTTTTATCCGATATTATCATCTTCGGAAGCCAGATAAATAGAACAAGCTTCCATAAATGCCTCCGGCCTTTCCAAATGGGGATAATGTCCGCAATCCGGAAGGATTTCTGCTTCAATGGCAGGATTCACCGAAATATAGGTATCCATTGTATCCATCACATCCGGTTCAAAATCGCCAAAGATCAGGTAAATGCTTTTGTCAAGGCGGCTAAGCATGCGAAAACTGTTGATGTTGGTGAAATGACTTCTTTCACTGGCATAAAAATAACGGGCAGACGGGCCGCCATGATGGGCCGACTCGTGTGCAGCTTCGATCCGCTTTTCTGTTATCAGTTCACGGTCAAATATCTGCTTATCCAATTCTTTGGCAATAGCATGTTTTGAAAAGACCATATTATATATGGAAGTTCCGATGAGCGGGCATTCCAGCAGATATTTAAGAGCTTTATGGTTTGTCTTTGGATATTTCCGCAGCGCCTTTTCAGATGGCGGATTCACCATGATAATGCGGTGGTACAGTTCGGATTCCGCAGTACAGCCCATAATGGCGATATTCCCTGAAAGACCGCTGGTCATAATATCTGTAGGCTTACCGATCACATTGCGGATAAAGTCATTGATCAGCTGGACGTAAACATAATTGGTATAGGTCATTTTTGGTTTATCCGAACGGCCGCATCCGATCATATCCATCACATAGACGGTATGATTTTTGGAAAGACGAGAGATCACACTTTCCCATTCATTGGCCGATGCCGTACTTTTTAGATCATGAAGCAGGAGGATCGGTGATCCTTCTCCGGTTTTTGTATAAAAAATATTGCCAAAACGCCAGGGGTAAATCTGATCTTTGTCAGTGGTCAGGCGATCCTTCAAATTCGATGTGACAAAAATAAGCTTATTGATACACCAGGTGGTCAGCAGTACCGAGGCTGAAATAATAGCAATGTTAAATAATGGTTTATGTTTTTTCAATGATCTCACCTCACATTTTATCTTATCATATACCTTTATTTTTTTATAGCTATTTTTTATATTTTGTTGTAAAATATACCTTAGCTTAAAGCCCGAAGGGCATAAAATGCGGGATGCCCTTGGGGTATACCTTAGCTTAAAGCCCGAAGGGCATAA
>CAJFUA010000141.1 GCA_904420085.1 uncultured Eubacterium sp.
ATTAGCTACGCTGGTTGACCATTTTTTATGTTTAGGGAGGAAAATGTATGGCCGGGTTAGGGTCTGATTCAATAATTCTGGGGCTTTGTTGCTTAGTTATCTTTGGATTAATATTTTTATGGAAAGCAAATGAAGACCTTGGCAAACAAGAGGTAAAAAAGATAAAGACGCAAAATGAGTTAGAAGAAGAAGCTTTTCAAGAAAAACTAAAAGAGCTTAATCCAGATAAAGTTATTGGAAATAAAGATAAATGGATTGCATTTAAGGATGATAATATAGTCATTGATAAAGATAAAAATATTTCATTAAAGAGGGCCGCGTATGATTTTAATGATCAAGGGATAGTATTAATGCTTGATGCCCCTTATGATATAGGCGAAGTTAAATTCTTTAGCGAAAAAGAAAATCAAGAAATTATCGCTTATTTAGAAGAACATAGAGTTAGGAAAGCTATTACATGGTTTAAAATCAAAGACAGTGTAGATTTAATGGGTGATTATAATTTCAGATTTGATTACGAATATGCGTATAGAGTTGATGAAAAAGAAAAATCTTTTGTTATTTCTGGCTCGAAAAATAATAACTTAAAATGGAAACTAACTAATATTGAATTCTCACCACATTATTTAACCGACTATAAAGTTGATTCGGTAAGCAAAGAAGAAGGTTATGTTAGTGGTCGAGCTGGTGCAGCCGTTGCAGGGAGTTTGTTAGGGGGAACTACAGGGGCAGTTATAGGTTCTTCTCTTGGAAGAAAAACAAATTCAACGATTACATTACATTCTTCAAATACGGCTAACGAAAGAGAAATTCCAGCAACAGCTTTGCTTACAATAAAAGATATGAATGGTAGAGAAATTAAATTATCAGAAAAATATTATGAGTCTGATATTGTTATCTTGAAAAAATATTTTTTAGTGGAAGATATAGAGAAGTCAGAAAATACGCTGGTGGAAGAAATCAATAAGTTAAAGAAATTACTTGATGACAAAGTAATCACGCAAGAAGAATTTGAGCTTGGTAAAAAGAAATTATTGAGTTAGTTAACGGCAGGAGAAAATTTACTATGAAAAAATATTTTAAAATTATTATTGCTCTGTTAATAGTAATTGGGGTTACTATTATTCCTAATGATGTCCATGCAATGACTACACAGGATTTGTCGGGACATATTTATAAGGTAACAGAGAAAACGAAATATGATGATGACTCGGTAAAGGGAAGCAGATTTAATTACTATTGGATATTTGGAAATAATAATCAAGTATTAGTAACGCAAGATAAGAATACTATCAAGTTTATAAAAAGTAATAAAACACTACTCGACAGCATGATAGAAAGCCAAAATAATTATAGAGAAAAGGAAGCCTATAATTATACTTTTGATGGAAATGCTTTAAAAGTGACAACTGATAAAGGGAAGATATTAGCAGATACAACAGTTAGCAACTATAAAATAAATAAATGTACTGTAGCTGAGGATGATGCTATTAAAAACGAAATGACCTTTAAGGAGGTACAATAAATGTTTAAAAAGATAATCCCTGTGGCAATATGTTTAATTGTAACTACGTGCTTTGGATCCACTGTATTTGCATCAGCTCGCAAGCCAAATGATATATATAAGATTGAAATAGCAGAGACTCCTAAAGTGCAAGATGATTTAGAGCGTTTACAGGATATGCTAGGGGAAAATATGAACTATCAAGGATATTTGATTCTTGATAAGAAAAGTACTAATTACATTCTAGTGTACTCTGAAAGTCTAGCGCAGAAAGCAGCAAAAGATTCTAAAATTTTGAAGGGACTTTCTAAACTGGAAACAAGAGGAGTTAATCACGGAATTTATGAATATAAAAATGGCAGGCTTTCCTTGAGTGATGCTGATGATGAGTATGAATATTTATATAATACTCATATTGGCAATACGTATGAGACTGAGAACGAAGCTGAAACGCTTAAGCTAAAGACTAATGTAACAAAAATGGGTAGAGAGGACTTACATTAAAGAGGACGTAGTAATTTTAAACAAAAAAAGAGCGCCTATCAGGGCGCCCCACGTTAAACCGATTCGTGAGCTAGAAAGCACTCACGAGCACACGGCCTAATAATTATCCTATGTATATTATAACATATTAATTCTATGATACAATTGTTAAGCACATTTGTGCGGGCGTAGAAAACCCGATTAGTGCAGAAAGGAGGTAACTCCTGATGTTGCATTGGTGCCTAGTAATTATCCTTGTGCCTAATAAGCACGTTAAACATTTAATTAAAAAGATTAGTAAGTGGTTACATAAGTAATCCGTAATTATTTTCAGCGGTGGTATTTATTTGCTATCGCTGTTTTTGTTTAAAAATACCTCACAGGAAGCGCCGTGAGTGATTTTAAACTGTAAAACGGGTAAATATTCATCTTGGTATCAAAATGGCTCAGAGAGGCTCATACGA
>CAJFUA010000142.1 GCA_904420085.1 uncultured Eubacterium sp.
GGCAGGAGTCATCTATGTTCTGAAGAATCGTTCCAATAGTGTGAATATTGATAATCAGAACAGATTGCATCCGTTCTATATGGTTTACATCAGCAATGAGGGTGAAGTGATTTGTGATCATCTTTCTCCAAAACAGATGCTTGATAAGATGCGTTTCCTTTGTAAAGGGAAGACGGAGCCTATTCCTGAACTGTATCGCCAGTTTAATAAAGAGACTTGTGATGGGCGGAATATGTCTGCACTCTCTAAGTTATTGGGCGATGCCATTTCTTCTATCATTGAGGTTAAGGAGGAAAATGATATTGACAGCTTCTTAGGCGGCGGTCAGATCAGTTTTCTCACAAATGAAATTAAAGGACTAGATGACTTTGAATTGATTTGTTTCTTGGTTGTCCGATAACATGGAAAGCGAGGTGGGATAATGCTTGGTTTGCCAAAGGCTACCGAATTAAATAAGCAGCTTCCCAAGAATGCAATTTATGCGAAGTTTCAAATGAATACCGCAGAGAGAGCAAAAATTGATGCCGATATTTCAAGGATTACCATTGTCAATGAAGTGTCCTCTGCAAAAATAAATATTGCAGAGGGTGAGCAGGTTAAATCATTTTTCGTTCTGCTGGTTGCATTGAAAAGGAAGAATTTTGAGGACAAGACCATTATCACTATTTCAAAGCTGATTCCACAGAATATGCTGTTGCTACTGGAGTGTGACGGAGAAGCAAAACTCGCTACTTACCACATGAAGCTGATGCAGACGGATTGGAAACGAAAAGAAGCTCTTTCTATTGAGCTGAGGGGATTGAATATGGATGCCGTTTGGGAGAATATTATTGTCCAAATCGGCGGTATTACGATAGATCGGGGCAACACCCTGGATGAGCAGATAGCGGTTGATGAGCAGCGAACGAAGATTCAAAAGGAAATCGACCGTCTGACAAAATTGGCTAAGAATGAAAAACAGCCGAAGAAAAAGTTTGAGCTGGCACAGCAGGCAAATGTGTTAAAAAAACAGTTTGCGGAGTTGGATAAAAAAGATTAAAGAAAGGAATGGAATACAATAAAATGGATGGGACTGAAATTATAGATGTTCTAAACATAATAGCACTTATCTTTGTGCCAATTTTTGCGGTTATTATTGGACAAAAACTGCAAGATCGTGCCCAGAAACGAAATGATAAAATGCAGATATTCAAAATATTGATGACAAGCCGCATTTTTGGGTGGACAAACGAAAGTGTTCAAGCTATGAATCTAATAGATATTGTTTTTGCAGATGATAAAGCGGTTCGGGAACAATGGAAAGTTTGTTTTGACAAAATGTGTGTGGAGAATCCGACCGAAACAGAAGTATCCAAAATCAAAACTGAAAGAGAAAAGCTTCTGGAAACGATGGCAAAGTCTCTGGGTTACAAGAATATTATTACATGGGAATCCATACAAAATCCGTATATTCCCAAAGGCATGACAGAATTGATGGCACAACAGCAAGAGTATCAAAGGAATCAATCTGTTATCATGGAACGAATGAAAAATATGATGCAGACAAGCGGAAAGGAAAATAAAAATGGACAAACTCAAGATGCACACGCCGAACAAGGCGGATGAAAATTTCAAAAAGCTGGCAGCATTGTTCCCGAATGCTGTTACGGAGACAATCAATGAGAACGGCGAAGTAGTCCGAGCCATTGACAAAGATGTACTGATGCAGGAGATTTCCTGCACAGTGGTTGAGGGCAAAGAGGAACGCTATCAGTTCACTTGGCCTGATAAGAAGAAATCTGTTCTTCTGGCAAATGCGCCTATTGCCAAAACACTGCGTCCTTGTCGTGAAGAAAGCGTGGGTAAGGATGGTACCCCGGAGGGATTTGATTCAGAAAATCTGTATATTGAAGGGGATAATCTCGAAGTATTAAAACTATTGCAGGAAACATATTTGCATAAGATAAAAATGATATATATTGACCCGCCTTATAATACGGGTAACAATTTAATTTACCATAACGATTTTCATCAGGCAACGAATGATTACTTAGCAAATAGTGGACAAACTGATGAAGCAGGAAATTCATTAGTTCAAAACCCTGAAACAAATGGCAGATTTCATACAAATTGGCTTAATATGATTTATCCAAGGTTGAGGTTGGCGAGAGAACTTTTAACGGATGATGGGGTGATAGTTGTAGCCATTGACGAGAACGAAATGGACACTCTTTCGATAGTACTAAAGGATGTCTTTGGCGAAGCTGGGTATGAACATACTTGTGTTACGGTGATTCACAATCCCAGAGGACAACAGGGAAAGAATTTTTCACATATAAATGAATATGCAATATTTGTTTATCCGAAAGGCGACAAAGTAATCGTTGACAGACGAATTGAGGATGAGGATGTTTCTTGGTCACAACTTCGCAATTGGGGAGGTGAGTCTGAGCGTACAGACGCTAAGAATTGCTTTTATCCTGTTATCGTAAAAGACTCCCAAATAATAGGATTTGGCAATGTTTGTGCTGATGACTTTCATCCTGCTCAAACAGAGTTTAATGGAGATTGCGCCTATGTTTATCCTATTGATAGAAGTGGTGTAGAAAGAAAATGGCGTTACGCAAGACAGTCTGTTGAATCGATTAAAGATATGCTCCGAGCAAAAAAGACTGCAACTGGCTATGAAATTGAAATTGGAAAAACTTTCGGTGTCCAAAAGACGGTATGGTCGGATACAAGATATGATGCTAATGAATATGGTACTAAAATAATAAGTGAGCTTGTACCCAATAATGGTTTTACATTTCCGAAAAGTTTATGGACGGTTTATGATGCTTTATACGCAGGTGTTGGAAAAGACCTGAATGCAATAGTTTTGGACTTTTTCTCAGGGTCTGCTACGACAGCGCACGCTATTATGCAACTTAATGCCAACGACAAAGGAAACCGTAAATTTATACTTATTCAAGTACCCGAAGCAACTGAAGAAGGTTCGGTTTCTTATGAGAATGGGTTCAAGAATATTTGTGAAATTGGCAAAGAACGTATTCGCCGTGCTGGTGCAAAAATTAGGGAAGATAGTCCATTGATTACTCAGAATCTGGATGTTGGTTTCCGTGTCTTGAAATGCGATACCTCTAACATGAAGGATGTTTACTACAACCCTGCGGATTATAATGCTGACTTATTTGACCTTATGACTGACAATATCAAAGAAGACAGATCCCCAGAAGATCTGCTGTTCCAGGTTATGCTTGATTTGGGAATCGAGCTTTCCAGTAAGATTGAGGAAACGGTGATTGTCGGCAAGAAAGTATTTGATGTTGCCGATGGCTTCCTGATTGCCTGCTTCGATGCAGATGTAACTGATGAGACGATCAAGGCGATTGCTCAGAAGCAGCCTTATTACTTCGTGATGCGTGACAGTTCCCTGGCAAATGATAGTGTCGCTGCGAACTTCGAGCAGATTTTTGCTACATACAGTCCTGACACAGTAAGGAAGGTGCTGTAATATGGCGGATAAAAAGAAAAAAGAATTGGCGATCCGCAGCTCGGCGGCAGAATATCTGACTTTTGTGGCGTCCACCGGGGAGAGCGATACCAGCTTTGAAATGCGTTATGAGGACGAAAATATCTGGCTGACGCAGAAAATGATGGCGGCTCTGTATGATGTGACCAAGCAGACGATTTCTCAGCATATAAATCGAATTTATGCGGATGGCGAGCTTACACCGGAGGCAACTGTCAAGAAATACTTGACAGTTCAAACCGAGGGAAATCGTCAAGTCAGTCGTAGCCAGGATCATTATAATCTTCAGATTATTATTGCCGTTGGCTTCAAGGTGAATAACCAGCGGGCGGTACAGTTTCGCAAGTGGGCGGGGCAAATCGTGAAAGACCATACCATTCAAGGCTGGACGATGGATGTGGAGCGCCTGAAAAAAGGTCATATGTTTACGGATGAATATTTTGAACGCCAGTTACAGCAAATTCGTGAAATCCGCTTATCGGAGCGCAAGTTTTATCAGAAAGTAACAGATTTGTACGCTACGGCGTTTGATTATGATAAAAACGCAAAAACCACCCGTCTGTTTTTCCAGACGGTTCAGAACAAGATGCACTTTGCTGTCCACCGCCATACAGCGGCAGAACTGATCGTGGAGCGTGCTGACGCAAATAAGGAACACATGGGTCTGACTACATGGGAGAATGCCCCGGACGGGAAAATTCTGAAAGCCGATGTGACGATTGCAAAAAACTATCTTAGTAAAGAAGAAATGAAATATTTGGAGCGCATTGTGTCGCTTTATTTGGATTATGCAGAGCTGCAGGCAGAGCGCAAAATTCCCATGAGTATGGAAGATTGGGCGAAGCGGCTGGATGGTTTCTTGGAATTCAACGGAAATGAATTGTTGACTGGTCCTGGCAAAATCAGCGCAGAACAGGCTAAACTCCATGCGGAAACAGAATACGAAAAGTACCGTATTATTCAGGACCGTTTGTATGAAAGTGATTTTGACCGTTTCCTTATGCTGGAACAGGAGGTGAACCGCAAGGATGAAGTTTAATTTTAAGATACAGCAATACCAAACGGATGCGGTTGATGCTGTTATTAAGGTATTCCAGGGCCAGGGATATCACGACAGAATCAGCTATATTCGAGATGTGGGCAAAAGACAAGCTAATCAGCAGATGCGGTTAAATATTGAGATGGATCAGCAGTATTCTTTGGATACAGGTGAGAATCATCAGCTGAATATCTATGACTTAGATGATGACGATACGGGCTATAAGAATGAAGTGGTAGAACTGACGGACGAGCAGCTGCTGCTGAATATTCAGAAGATACAGGGGCAGAATAACATCAAACAGTCCAAGACTCTTGTGAAGGACTTAGGCAGGTGTAGCCTTGATATTGAAATGGAGACGGGTACTGGTAAGACCTACGTTTATATCAAGACTATGTTTGAGCTGAATAAAAAATACGGCTGGAGTAAGTTCATTGTTGTTGTTCCGTCCATCGCCATCCGTGAGGGTGTGAAAAAGACCTTTGAAATTACCGTAGATCACTTCATGGAGTATTACGGAAGGAAAGCTCGTTTCTTCATCTACAATAGCTCAAATCTGAACCAGCTGGATAACTTTTCATCCAGCTCCGGTATCAATGTAATGATTATCAATACGCAGGCTTTTGCTTCATCTCTGAAAGAGGATGGCAGGAGTAAGGAAGCACGTATTATTTATTCCAAGCGTGATGAGTTTGGTTCCCGCCGTCCGATTGATGTGATTAAGGCGAACAGACCAATTATTATTTTGGACGAACCGCAGAAGATGGGAGGTGCTGTTACCCAGAAGGCGTTGAAGAATTTCAATCCTCTGTTTACGCTGAATTATTCTGCAACTCATGCTGTTAAACATAATACGGTTTATGTTCTGGATGCGCTGGATGCGTTTAACAAGCGTTTGGTTAAGAAGATTGAGGTTAAGGGCTTTGAAGTAAAGAACTTCCGAGGTACGGATAGTTATATGTTCCTGGAGCAGATTGTTCTCTCTTCCAAGAAACCGCCTATGGCTCGTATCGAGCTTGAAATCAGCTATAGCAAGTCCATTAACCGGGAAACTCGTATTTTGGGCGTTGGTGATGACCTTTACTATGTTTCTCAGGAAATGGAGCAGTACAAGGGATATACTATCTCTGACATTGATCCATTTCGTGGAAAATGTGACTTTTACCAATGGTGAAGTAATCAGAACCGGGGAAGTTTCTGGAGATGTGTCTGAGTCTGATATGCGTAGGATTCAGATTCGTGAAACCATCCTTTCTCACTTTGAGAAGGAAGAAAAGCTGTTTAATATGGGAATCAAGTCCCTTTCTCTTTTCTTCATTGACGAAGTTTCCAAGTATCGTCAGTACGATGCAGATGGCAATGAAGTTCTGGGTGAATATGGAAAGATGTTTGAAGAGGAATACCTGAATGTACTCAACGACTACATTACTGTTTTCGATACTCCTTACCAGAAATATTTGAAATCTATGTGCAGTGATGTAAGTGCGGTTCACAAAGGATATTTTAGTATTGATAAAAAGACTGGCAGAAGTATCAATAGCCAGCTGAAGCGTGGAAGCGAGTTTTCTGACGATATTTCCGCTTACGATTTGATTTTGAAGAACAAAGAACGTCTGCTGTCTTTTGACGAGCCGACACGCTTTATCTTTTCCCACTCTGCTTTGCGAGAGGGGTGGGATAACCCGAATGTATTTCAGATTTGTACGCTGAAGCACTCCGACAGCCAGACAGCAAAACGCCAGGAGGTTGGTCGTGGCCTTCGTCTATGCGTCAATCAACATGGTAATCGTATGGATGCTGAAAGCTGCGGTGACAGCGTTCATGACATTAATATGCTTACGGTTATCGCAAGCGAAAGTTATAAGGGCTTCGTGGCCGATCTTCAGAGCGACATTAAGACCGTCCTGTATGACAGACCGACGACTGCCGGTAGCGAATACTTCAAGGGCAAATATGTCAAAGTGGATGGAACACCTACTCTTATTGACAGCAATACTGCCGATGCCATTGAGTTCTATCTTATCAGCAATGGCTATGTCGATATGAAGCGTAAAGTTACTGATAAGTACCGCACCGATGTAAAGATGGGAACCGTTGCTCCATTGCCTGAAGGAATCCGATCTATGGCAGAGGGAATCCATGCACTGATCCAGTCTGTTTACGATGATAGTGTTCTCAAAGATATGTTCTCTGATGGTCACGAGACGAAGGTTAAAGAGAATCCTCTGAATGAAAACTTTGCGAAGGCGGAATTTCAGGCACTATGGAAGCAAATCAATCACAAATATGCCTACACAGTTGAATTTGATAGCAATGAACTTATTCGTAAGTCGATTGCTCATATCAATGAAAAGTTATTTGTTTCAGAACTTCAATATACAACGACAATTGGCAGGCAAAAGTCTCAAATGGATGAATATGAGGTAAGTCGTGGTGATTCGTTTGTAAGGGAAAGTTCAGGTACTTATAGATTAAGCCATACACAGACAAGCCAGATAAAATATGACTTGATTGGTAAAATTGCTGAGGGAACTGTTCTGACTCGTAAAACAGTAGCTGCTATCTTGAAAGGGTTAAGAGCGGATAAACTCTATATGTTCAAAAACAATCCGGAGGAGTTTATCTCTAAGGTCATTAAGCTCATCAAAGAGCAAAAGGCCACCATGATTGTTGAGCATATTTCCTATAATCAGCTTGAAGGTGAATATGATAGCAACATCTTTACAGCAGAAAAGAGTGCTCAGAGCTTTGATAAAGCCTTTCGTGCGAATAAGGCGATTCAGGATTATGTATTTACAGATGGTTCTGCGGAAAAGAGCATCGAGCGCCGATTTGTGGAAGATTTAGATGCAGCAAAAGAGGTATGTGTATATGCAAAACTGCCGAAGGGCTTCCATATTCCTACTCCAGTGGGGAACTATTCACCTGACTGGGCGATAGCTTTTTATGAAGGGACTGTAAAGCACATTTTCTTTGTGGCAGAAACCAAGGGCACTATGGAGAGTTTGAATCTTAGACCGATTGAACAAGCGAAGATTTCCTGTGCTAAGAAGCTGTTTAATGAAATGTCTACAAGTAATGTAAAATATCACGACGTAGATAGCTACCAGAACCTATTGAATGTGATGAAGACACTATAACATTGCAATAGCCTACTATGTGTTGAGTACATTTTGAGTACACTTTTTATGAGAGACAGAAACAATCAGGAGAATGTGGCGAAAAATACGGCAAATTGTAGCGTGAACGCTATATAAATACGTATATTTCAAAAACCCACCTCGAGTTCGAGTAACGGATATAACCCCGGAAATGCTGATAGAATGGGCATTTTCGGGGTTACTTTATGCCCTTTGACTCTAAAATGGCTCTAATTGTTTTTGTGTGGTTATTCTCAGAATAATAGCGGAAGGCTTTCACAATATATCAATCCCATCCCTCATTTTTATAGTTAAATTTCCGATAATATGTTAAAATCAGAAAGCAAAGATAAAAACACAACGTAAGGGATAAGCTCTCTTACAGAGCTGGTAGGTAGTCCGGCCGCACCGTTTCGGTGTAAGTAACCCTCCCTCCTTAGGGTCGTCCGTTCTTTGTTCATCACAATCATTTAAGGAGGAATTGTCATGGACAAAGTATCGGGCAGACTGACAGTATTTTTTGAGGAACCATTTTGGATCGGTGTGTTTGAACGCATATCGGAGGGAAAGCTATCTGTATGTAAGGTTACGTTCGGAGCAGAACCGAAGGAGTATGAGATATACGATTTTATCCTGAAAAATTACTACCGGCTGCGGTTTAGTCCGGCTGTGGCAACTGCTGTAAAAGAAGCTGGCTGCAACCCAAAACGGGTACAGAGAGAAGTGCGAAAGCAGGTCCAGAATACCGGAATAGGCACGAAGTCTCAGCAGGCTTTAAAATTACAGCAGGAGCAGTTGAAAACTGAACGTAAGGCTGTGAGCCGGGAACAACGGGAAGCAGAGAAACAGCGGCAGTTTGAACTGAAACAGCAGAAAAAGAAAGAGAAGCATAGGGGCAGGTGATTCTTGCCCCGCTTTTTCTTAATTAAATTACCATAGTCCACAATTACGCTCTGGAATATTTGCGATGCTTACTTTACCGGAGCTTGGAATGGAAAAGGAGACATAAAATTGCGTACAGACACAGAAATTATGAACTTAATTATACATACGGCTGAAGTGGATGACAGAGTCCTGGCAGCTTATCTGAAAGGTTCGAGGACTAATCCACATGCCCCGAAAGATCGATATCGGGATTTTGACGTAATGTATGTGGTCAGGGAGACAGAAAGCTTTATTTCTGCTCCGGCGTGGCTGAATGGATTCGGGGATATTATGCTCAGGCAGGAGCAGGATGATGATTTTGGTTATGGGGAACGGTTTGGAATACGCAGCCACTATGAGGAAAGCTATTCCTGGCTGCTGCTGTTTGAGGATGGGAGCCGTATTGATATTGGAGTAGAGACGGTGTCGGCGATGGAAAAGGGCAAAAACCGGAACAGGCTGTTTCTTCCGCTGTTGGATAAAGTGGGATGCCTGCCGCAGCTTCCGCCGCCGACAGATGAGGAATTTTATGTGACTCCGCCGACCGGGAAGAAGTATCGGGGCTGCTGCAAGGAGTTTTTCTGGTGCCTGTGTGATGTGGTGAAAGGGATTGCCAGAGATGAACTGCCCTTTGCCATGAGTACATATAACATGCTTGTGCGCAGTATGCTGGAACAGATGCTGAACTGGTATGTGGGAATTGGGACCGGTTATTCTGTATCCTGTGGGAAAATGAATAAGTACTTTAAAAGGTATCTGCCGGAAGAGCTGTATCTGCAGTATCTGAAAACGTATTCGGACAGCAGCTATGAGCATTTCTGGAAGGCGATTGACACAACCTGTGAGCTGTTTCATCAAACGGCACAGTTTGTCGCGGAACAGTCCGGCTATACGTATCCGCAGGAAGATGAGAATGGCTTTCAAAAGTATGTTGAAATCATAAAAAAGATATAAGCTGTGTCGGTCTGTCTAGATAGAAGAAGGATGATTGAGGCAGCCTTATTTCTTTTTACGCAATTTTAGGATAATATTTTTCTTCTCAGCGGTTTCTTGTAGTAAACCGGACGCAAGAGCCGCTTTTTCTTTCAAAGATAAATTTGAAGCACGTTCATCTAATTCGGCTATAACGTTTTCCAAATCCTCCAACTCCAGCAAATTGACTGCCACGCAAAAAAGAGTCTTTTTTCGCCCGTCATTATAAGAATTGAGCAGGTGGTTTAGAAGAATTCGCTTATTCTGCTGTACGGATGAATAGGCCTCTGCCCCTTGTTCTATGAATTTCTGTATATCCAGTTTCTGATGCTGGTGCGTGATAAAAGAATCGAATTCATCTATATGCTCATATTTTGGACAGGGATAGTTTTCGCACTGGAAACAATATTCTACTTTTCCGTGCTGCAGACTGCACCTTGCCAGAGAACAGGATTGATTTCCTTCTCCGCCGCCGCAGCCGGGACAATACTTATTTAAGTTCATAGGACATAGACCGCAGTTCAGCCCACACAAAGAGAAAAGCAGATTAGATCGTTTGAAATTTTTCATATCCAGTCACCTGTGAAATTATTTTTTGCTGCCCGCTTTAAGAGCTTTTAGTTATTTGTGTGCAGGAAATATACAGAGAGGTTTATATTTTACCATATTTGTATGAAAATCGGGTGGATTGTGAACTTGAAGCTTGAAAATAATTATACTATAATATTACATAAAGGGTAAATAAGGAAATATCTTAAATTTGCATAATTTAAGAGAAGCTGAGGTTTATAAAAGGAGAAAATTATGGGATTGTTTAGCCGCTTTAAGAAAAAGGATGATGAATCGAACAAAAAGGAGGTTCAGGCAGCCGGCTGGGATGCTATTACAAATGCTTGTGAAAAAGTATATCCAGACCAAAAAGAACCGAAACATTACGGGACCATAATCAGCTGGGATTTGGGTGGAAATGATCCGCTTGAAGGAATTAGCGTGTATGACGGAGGAGACTATTGGCATTTTGTGACTTATGGTTTGTCAGAAATCTTCGAAAAAGAAACTGATAATGAAGCTGTCAGCGGTTACGGGATGGAATTTACGTTCAAGCTGAAAAAAGATTGCTGCGAAGAGGAAGAGGCAGAAATAAGATGTATTTGTGGAATTTTGCAGTCTATTGCCAGAATTACTTTTACACATGGCGAGCTTTTTAAGGCTTATGAAACGATATATACGGGGCAAACGCAAGGCATCGATGCGAACATGAAATCGGATATAACAGGATTTGTCACGGTGCCGGATGACAAACTGGGTTCCATAGATACTCAAAATGGAAAGGTTGATTTTATAGAATTTATAGGGGTTACGAATGATGAATTGATGGCGGTGAGAAATAAGCAAATGAATGTGAAAGCGTTGGTTGAAAAGATTGGAAGCGATGTGACTGATTATAGTAGAAATTCAGTTATATAAAGCTTGAATAAAGCATGATTCCCAAACGGGCTCTTCGGAGCCCGTTTGCTGTTTTCGGCTATAAAAAAGGATAACAAGTACCCCCGCGCCGTTTATCCCAGACAGAAAAGCTAAAGTTTGTATCAAGAGCTGGATCGAAACACTTTTGTACCCCGCTGCCTTTGCGCAGCAGTGAAACGCTTCTACAATGCAGCTGCAGCATCCAGTTCCATGCCCCTCCTCATTCCGGATTTTCCAGATAAGTATCACGAAATTTTTTTGTAAAGCTGCTCTCAAATAGTATAAGTGAGAAAGCGATCTCATATAGTCGTTGACAGATCTGTCTCTGCGTGATAACATGAAGTCAACTTCACAAGAAGCAAACTTCACATTGATAGGAGAGCATATTGATAGGAGAGGAGTGCATGAAAACAAGGGTGAGGGAATTGCGGACGGCGGCAAATATGACACAGCAGCAATTGGCCGATCTGGTTCATGTATCTTCGAGAACGATTATTTCAATTGAGAAGGAGCAGTACAGTCCGTCACTTATGCTGGCGTACAGGATGGCGCAGGTGTTTGGCGTTACAGTAGAGGATTTATGCTGTCTGAGGGAAAATAAGGAATTCGAGGATAAGCAGTATGAAGATTTACAATAAGAAGGCACTTGCATTTACTATATCGTTGTTTGCAGAGATTTTTACTTATATGTACTATGAATCCAGAAATTAGGAGATACTGCTGGAGGAGAGCTTATGATTCTATATTTTTCAGGAACCGGAAACAGCGAATACGCAGCGGAAAGAATTGGAAAAGAGACAGGCGATAAGGTCTTGAACCTGTTTGAGAGGCTGCGCGACGGCGACTGTTCCGGAATAAATTCAGAAAAGCCGTGGGTGATTGTGACACCTACCTACGCATGGAGAATACCGCGTATTTTACAGAAATGGCTGGAAAGGACAGAGCTGTCGGGAAACAGGGATATTTATTTTGTGATGACCTGCGGCGACAGCATTGGGAATGCAGGAAAATACCTGAAACAGCTGTGTGCGAAAAAGGGGCTGAACTACCGTGGATGTGCGAAGGTGGTGATGCCGGAGAATTATATTGCATTGTTCCGGACTCCGTCAGAGAAAGAGGCCCTGGAGATTATCAGACATGCCAAAGAGGCGATTGGTCAGGCTGCTTCTGTGATTACAAGAGAGGGAGCGTTTCCAGAGCCGGGTGTTACGCTTGGAGACAGAGTGAGCAGCGGGATTGTAAACGACATCTTTTATCCTGTAATTGTGCATTCGAAAAAATTTCATGTGACGGATGCGTGTATTTCCTGTGGGAAATGCGAAAGGGTCTGTCCGCTTCAAAATATTCATCTGAATCAGGGGAAGCCTGTGTGGGGAAACAGCTGCACTCATTGTATGGCCTGTATCTGCCGCTGTCCGAAGGAAGCGATTGAGTATGGAAGGCACAGCAAGGGGCTGCCCCGGTATACATTTCCGAAGGAAAGCTTTAAAATGGAGGGCGAATGTGATGAAAAATAAGAAAATCGCTGTAGTATTTCCGGGAGTGGGGTATCATGCAGATAAGCCGCTTCTGTATTACAGCAGAAAGCTGGCCGCGCAGTATGGCTATGAAGTAATCTGCGCGGAGTATGGGAGACTTCCGGCTGGAATCAAGGGAGACGCGAAGAAAATGTATGAGGCCTATGAGCAGGCGTCTGCCTATGTGGAAGAGCAGCTTTCAAGGATAGATTTTTCTTCCTGCAGCCATGTGCTGTTTCTGTCCAAGAGCATCGGGACGGCTGTGGCAGCGTCCTATGATAGGAAAAAACAGATTGGCGCAGGACATGTCTATTACACTCCGGTGGCAGCGTCGTTTCAGGCTATTGGGACGGAAGGAATCGTGTTCCATGGGACGGGCGACGACTGGGCAAAGACAGAGACCATCAAGGAGGAGTGTGCAAAGAGGGGACTGCCGCTCTTTTTGACGGAGCATGCGAATCATTCGATGGAAACTGGTGACGCGCTGCAGGATCTGGAGATCCTCAGGACAATTATGCAGGAGACAGACAGGTATATTCGGGAATTCTCCGCACGGCAATAAGACTGCCGGAAGGATATGTTCTGTGACTGTGCACGACAGCTTATAAAACGGAAAAAACGTCTTAAAGACAGCGGGCGATGTGCCGGAAATGTTGCTTTAAGGCGTTTTTTTATGTCTCATTTTCTGCAGCTGAGGTGTCTAATATTATGTAGATATCTTGACGGATATGCTGCCACAGGACAAGCAGAACAGAAAGGAGGGAGCCTATGAATGAGCAGGAAAAGCAGCTGACAGAGCTGTACCACAGATACGGGACAGAGCTTCAAAGGCTTTGCTATCTCTATTTGAAGGATTATCATCTGTCAGAGGATGCGGTATCGGAGACCTTTCTGCGGGCCTGGGGAAAGCTGCCCGGTTTTCGCGGACAGGCCTCGATGAAGACCTGGCTGACCCGGATCGCCATAAACGTCTGCCGGAACCGACTCAGATCTCCCGCTTACAGGGAACGGAGCATAGAGGAATTGACGGAAGCGGGAAACATATCGGAAGGGCTGAGGTCCTGCAGACCGGAAGAGACAGAGGAACGTCTCTGGGTCAGCGGCGAAATTATGGCGCTCCCTGTGAAGTACAGAGAAGTGATTCTTCTATATTATTATCAGGAACTGACCGTGAAGGAGATTGCGCGGCTTCTCCATATTCCTGCCAGCACTGTGGGAGGAAGGCTGAAACGGGCGAAAGCGATGCTAAGATCCAGACTGAAGGAGGGATATTTTGATGAAGCGTAATATAAAAGAAGAGATTGACAGGGAGCTTTCCTATATTCAGGCGGATGAACAGAAGCTTCAGAATATATTGGAAAGACGTCCGGAACAGCACAGGGGAATTTCGAAGGCTAGGGTTGCGCTCTGCGTGATGCTTCTGGCGCTTCTTGTATCTGTTCCTGTGTCGGCCAGCGTGCTGCGGACTATCCGGGGAACTACGCGTATCACAGAGGAAAACAGGGAGCTTGTAGGACAAAAGCAGTATGCAGTATCAGAGGATGCAGAAGAGGGAATCGGGCAGGAGCACGCAGGTACAGAGATGCCGGAGGTTTCTCCATACATGACGGCGGAAGCGGCGTCTGAGCAGACAGATGGAATTATCCGGGAGATCGGGCTGGACCAGGAAGGAAATCCCTGCCTTTATGACGGACAGATTATCACGGTGATTGAGCTGAACGAGGCTTCAGAGGGAAAAAGCTGGAAGATAGAACCGCTTCTTTCCGGCAATGGCGATGTCACTGTTTTTGCCAGGGGGAATGGAGAGGGGTGGTATCTTAAGGAGGGGCAGACCTTGACTCTGCGCTACCGGATAGATCCGTCAGAGGTCTTTGGGGGAGATGTGGAAAACGGAGAGACTATGAGTGTAGGGTATATCTGCAATCACACATTCCAGAGCGCACAGCTGCATGTGAAGGCCAAGGAGTTTTCCTATACGCTGACGGCGCCGGAGGATGGCGTTTACTACTTCTATAATGAAAATTTCTCCGCAGGATATATCTATCTGTCAGAAGGAGAGATAGCAGCAGGAGAGGGCCTTAACGGCCCTACTCTCCTGCCGCAGAGGTCTAAGAAAGCTTCCCGAGTCCCGGGTACCCATAAGCGCTTACAGCGCTTTCTACTGCCCGGATAACAGCCTCGCTTACAGCTTCGGCTGCCAGTGTTCCGGTCAGATCCTGGTCTGCCGGTATGTCTCCGACAGAAACGGCGTAGATGCTGTCCCCGTCGGCGGAGGTGTGTACAGGACGTATGGAACGGGCGTACCCGTCATGTGCCATGCCTGCGATTTTGCACAGGGAGGATTTGTTGAATTTTCCGTTGGTGATGACGACACCCAGGGTGGTGTTTCCTGTAAACTTGTTTTCTATGATTTCCGTATTGGCATACATCAGCTCTTCTGTGGAACGGAAGGACCTTTTATCTTCAGTCAGAAGCCCTGCTATTTTTCTGCCGGTTTTCCAGTCATAGATGTCGCCAAGAGCATTGACAGCTACGACAGCGCCCACCTGCAGCCCGCCGATTTGAAAGGCGCAGCTGCCGATGCCGGATTTCATGCAGTAATCCATGCCTGCAAATTTTCCCACGGTAGCCCCGCAGCCGGCGCCGAAATTTCCGTCCCGGTAGTTTCCTGTTCCGTTCGTTTCTGAATTCATACAGGCCTCGTACCCCATAGCACGATCTGGCCGCACATGCGGATCGCCTGCGGTCAGGTCAAACAGATCGGACTGGCATACAAGCGGCACCCTGAGGGAGGGGCCGACCTCAAAGCCGATCCCCCTCTCCTCCAGATACTGCATGACTCCGCCTGCCGCGTCCAGTCCGTAGGCGCTGCCGCCTGCCAGCAGAATTCCGTGGACAGCCTGTGCCGCTGCGAGGGGCTTCAGAAGCTCTGATTCACGCGACGCAGGCCCGCCGCCCCGGACGTCCAGGCCGGCGGCCATTCCCTTTTCTGAAAGAAATACGGTGCAGCCGGTTCCGGCTGCAGAGTTTTCGGCCTGTCCGATCCGGATTCCTTTTATTTCCTGAATGCTGATTTCTCTTTTTGTCATCTTCCCTTTCCTTCTCCTTTTCCCGTTTCCTTTTTGCGCTTTCCTTCCGTGTTTGCCGGAATTCCGGCTGTATCTGCTTATACGTATATCTAAGTATATCATTTGTGATGCTTGTTCACAATGGCAGGCAGCGGCGGATTGTTCCTGCCAGACGCTGTGCGCCAGCGGCCGCCCCCCTTCAAAGTGGAAATAAACTTTTCATTTCAGTGGAAAAAAGTTTTTGGCAAAATACAGAAAAAATGCTTGCATTCCAGGTTCTGTTATGCTAGACTACTATACGTATGATCTCTGCGGGGATTTTGCGCCTGTTTTTGCGCGCTTTTTTATGGGCGCAGGACAGGAAAAAGTCCGAAAGCCGGATTTTATGCGGGATGTCCGAAAGAGGTCTGAAGCAAGAGACGCCTTGTTTTCCAAACCCCTTCCGCTTCAAAACCCAGTCGCCGGGAGGATGAGGAGAACGCAAGATGTGAAAGGAGGATTTTTACGATGAAGGTAAGATCATCTGTAAAACCCATTTGCGAGAAATGCAAAATCATCAA
>CAJFUA010000143.1 GCA_904420085.1 uncultured Eubacterium sp.
AGAAGTGCGCAAAGAAATATAGAAAACAAGAAAGAACCTGAAAACAGAAAATTGAGGAAATAAAAAACGAGAAAAAGAGAAGAAAATAACGAGAAAACAAACAGGGCGAAACAGGAGAGCCGGAAAGCAATAAGAAAGAGAAATAGAAACAGAAATCAAAGTAGAAATAAAAGTAGAAGTAAAAGTAAAATCAGATGTGAAAACAGAAGAAAAAGAAATGGGAGCAGGAAGGAGGCGCAGGGAAAGCAGCCTCCCTTCCTGGCCGATAAGATCATTTTAGTATATCGTTGGTTTGCATTTCAAGTTTTGTGTTTTACATGCCCTTATATTCCCCGATTATCCTCCGGCGGCGATCTCCGCCTCCTGACGGGCCTTATCCTCCTGATACCAGAGGGCCTTTTCCTGCCAGGCAGCCTCCAGAGCCTCTTCTCCGCGGCGGCTCTCCAGGCCGCACTGATCCCGCAGGATGGCTCCGAAGTAGTGGGACAGCTTTTCTGCTCCCGACAGATTCAGATGGAGCCCGCCGTCGTAGGTGTCGGTCTGAAAATCCAGCCCGGCCTCGTCGGCCTGATCCAGAAGATTTACATAGAGAAGATCATGCTCGTTGGCATAATCGACGATCTGAGCATCCCATTCGTCGTACCAGTAAGGGTAAAGGCTGGGCGCCTTGACCAGCACCAGCTGGATGCCGTTTTCCTCGCAGAGGATGCGGATCTTGTCCAGATATTCCATCTGTGCAGCGTCGATGGTGTAATCTCCCAGAGGTCTTCCCTCCGGTACGTTTTCGGCGGGAAGGGAATCCACCCGCATATAGTAGCCGTTGTGGGAGACCAGATCCCGGTGGAAGAGATAGGTGAAATCATCCGCCGTCAGCTCCGTGATCCGGGAATGGTAACGCAGCAGAGGAAATACATAGTCGAGGAAGGATTCCTCCTCTGTCATGGAATCCAGAATGGCGTTTACCTTGGAAAGGGACCAGCGCATGCCATCCAGAGTCATCCGGTTGTAAGATTCCCTGGGAGCCTCGTTGTAGGGAACAGCCAGAACGCTGAAGACCACCACGTCGGGAGTCTCGTAACGCAGGGTATCCTCCAGAATATAATAGGACTGGCTCACCAGCTGCTGGGCGCTGCCCCGGATATAGCTGTTGATTCCGTATTCCTCCCACAGCACCATGGGAGAGAAGTTCTCATAGACCTCGCAGTCTCCCAGGAAGATCACGTCGTGATCCTTTTCTTCATCGTAGTATTCGGCGATAAAGTTGCCCTCCACCACATCGTCCATATATTTAGGCATAACCAGGCGCTGCAAAAGATACAGGCTGCCGACGATAAACAGTATTATGACGACGGCGGACAAAAACTTTTTCTTTTTCATGGCCGTCCTCCTTAAAACTGATTGTAGATGAACTGGGTGGCGTCATAGCCGATGCCGTAAGCGCCAAACAGAATCACAATGAGGAACAGGCCATACCAGGCAATAACGCGCACCGGCAGGGCGCGGGCGGCGATGAGACCGCGCACGGACTGGCCTTTTTCCTGAATCCGGCTGATGATAAAGACCAGAATCAGAGATACCAGGAGAATCCAGTAATCTACAGCGGACAGGCCGATGGCAAGCAGGCTTCCATCCCAGAATACCGAGAGACGGAAGGATGTAAACATGCTGACAAAAGAGCGGACCACAGTGGAGACGCTGTCATAATAGTCAAACATGCACAGAAGGCTTACGAACAAGAAGGTACGGACCATTCGGAAGCCATTCCACAGAGCATTTTTTTCCAGCCGGGGGAAACGCTCGTAGAAGCGCCGGTAGGCAGGCTCCAGCTCCTGGGACAAAAGCAGAAAGAAGCCGTTTAACAGCCCCCAGACAACGAAGTTCCAGCTGGCGCCATGCCAGATGCCGGTGGACAGCCACACGGTCATGGTGGCGGTGTAGACAGTGAAACGGCGGCTTAAGCCCTCGTGGCCGGCGGCCTTCATCTTCTTGGCCCGGGCCAGCATGGCAGGACTGGTGGAAATCGGATAGAACAGATAGTCCT
>CAJFUA010000144.1 GCA_904420085.1 uncultured Eubacterium sp.
AACCATCTGCCCAATGTGACGGTGACTGCGCCCTGCTGTGCGGAAGAACTGGCGCAGTTTCTGGACATGTCGCTGGAGGTGTTTCAGCCGGATTCCTCCATGCTGCGGGGGCCCTTTGCGATTCGCTATCCGGCCAAGGATACATATACATTTGACAGAGAGTATATCAAACAGCATCCTCCGGTGTACGGAAAAGGTCTTCGCATGAATTTCGACTCTGCCAAGACATATGACGCTGCTATTGTGACGGTGGGAAATATGGTGGAGACTGCCATGCTTGCCGCCCGGGCGCTGTCGGAAGAGGGCATCCAAACACTGGTCTTTCATGCCCGCTTTATCGCACCCATAGACGAAACCGGAATTCTGGACGCTGTCCGGCTGGGGGGATGCGTGCTTACCCTGGAGGACGGCGTCCAGTGCGGGGGATTGGGGTCCTGTATCGTTGACTTGCTTGTACAAAACGGTCTGCAGGTTCCCGTCTGTATAAAAGGTTTGCCGGATGAATCGATTCCCCACGGTAAAATCGAAGAAATCCACGCTTTATATGGTCTGGACGTGAATTCCGTATGTAAAGCCGTGCGGCATCTGGTGGAGAGAAAGGCGGAAGGCTGAGATGGCGAGGCTGGATTCCTACTTGTTCGCCAAAGGCTATTACGCCAGCAGAGAACGGGCAAAGCGGGCAGTTCTGGAAGGCTGTGTCAGAGTTGACGGAAAAGTGGTTCGAAGACCTTCGTTGGAAGTGTGTGAAAACAGCGGTATCGAGGCAGATCCTGATCCCGTCCCTTTTGTCTCCCGGGGCGGCGTCAAATTGGAGAAGGCGCTGTCATATTTTCAAATTGATCCGAAAAATTTCATATGCCTGGATATCGGGGCCTCCACCGGAGGTTTTACCCAAGTGCTCCTGCAGCACGGGGCTTCGTGTGTTGTCGCGTTGGATGTGGGACATGACCAGTTGGCCCCGGAATTGCGGCGGGATGCCAGAGTGGTCAACCTGGAGAATACCGATATTCGGGACTTATCTGCAGACGAATTTGACAAGCGCTTCGACATGATAACGGTGGACGTGTCCTTTGTCTCCCTTCGCCATATTTTACCCTGCCTGCCCCCGCTGCTGAAGCCCAAAAATCATTGCGTTTTTTTGATCAAACCCCAGTTCGAACTCAATCGGAAGGCTTTAAATAAAAAGGGAATTGTCACAGAGCCTCGGCTCCGAAAGCGGGCGGTCGCGGAAATTACGGAATTCACTGAGAATTTGGGATTTCGGGTAAAAGGCGTTACGGAATCGCCTATCCAGGGCGGAGATGGAAATACGGAATATTTGCTGTGCGCGGAATATTTTGTCCCACGGGAAAGCTGATTGTATTTTTATGCATTTTTGTGTATAATTATTTATACTTGAATTTTAAAAAGCCTTTGAAAGGATTTTGAATTTGAATATTGGAATATTAAAAAATAACGACAAGGAAAACGCCCTGTTTTATACGCAAATGCTGATGGATGACATCCGATCCTGCGGCGCGGAATTCATGCTCCTTGACGATACGACGGATAATCTGGCCGGTATAGACATGGTGATCTCCGTGGGCGGCGACGGCACCTTTCTGAAAGCTGCCTGCGCGGCGCTCTCCTGGGGAATTCCCATATTTGGGCTGAACCTGGGGACCTTGGGGATGCTGACGGAATTTGATAAGGACAATATCGGCGCGACTGTGGCCAGACTGGTGGCCGGAGACTATTCCACGGAGGAGAGACCGGTC
This sequence comes from uncultured Eubacterium sp., assembly GCA_904420085.1. Lineage (GTDB taxonomy): Bacteria > Bacillota > Clostridia > Lachnospirales > Lachnospiraceae > Eubacterium_G. The sequence goes on from CAJFUA010000144.1 coordinate 1,758, forward strand.
ATGGATGTGACGGTGAACTCCGCCGCCGGCGATCGAGTGTTTCAGGATTACGCCATCAATGACTGTGTAGTCACCCAGTTTTCCCTTTCGAAGATGGCGTATATACAACTGTACATCGACGGCTATCCGGTGGAGATGTATCCCTGTGACGGCATCATCGTCTCCACCCAGACCGGTTCCACGGCGTATTCCCTGTCTGCGGGAGGGCCTATTGTAATGCCAGGCTGCAACGTCATGGTGGTTACGCCCAAGTGTCCGCATTTTACCGACGGCCGATCCATTATTGTAAATAAGGATGCCGAGGTCAGGCTGAAGCTGGCAAAACACAACCGGGAGATGGTGGTATCGGTGGACGGCAGGAGCAGCTATAAAATGGACGGGAATGAGGTTATTTATTGCCGTATGTCTGATGTGCCGGTGAAAATCGTGCGGATCGATCCGCCGAATTTTTTCCACGCGTTAAAAACAAAAATCGAGCGGCGGGAAGAAAAACTGAAAGACTGAGATGGGGAAAGGACTGAAATAAAAAATGAAGTACAGCAGGCAAGCTATGATTTTGGAATTGATTGATAAAAATGTAATCGAAACCCAGGACGAGCTTTCCGAAAAATTAAAAGAAAACGGATTTGTGGTGACCCAGGCCACCGTTTCCCGCGACATCAAGGAATTAAAGCTGATAAAAGTGACGGATGAAAACGGCGTTTCCAGATATTGTCCAATGCTGGAACACAGTATCTCATTGCCAGGGAAATTGCTTTCCGTCTTTTCCCATGCGTTTGTATCCGCCGATTATGCGAATAATATTGTGGTGGTCAGGACGCTGGCCGGTATGGCCCAGGCCGTGGCCGCGGCCATCGACTCCCTGAAGCTGGAGGAAGTTTTGGGCAGCATTGCCGGCGACGATACGATACTGATCGTCTGCCGTACCGAAAAGTATGCGGAGGAGATTGTACGGATGCTGGTAGGTCTGGTAAAATAAATGTGATAATTCAATTTTTGTATGATTTCGGCTGTGGGTGAGAACATGCTCCAAACTTTGAACATTCAAAATATCGCGTTGATCGATTCGTTATCCATGGATTTCGGCGAGGGTATGAACTGCCTGACCGGCGAGACCGGCGCCGGAAAATCCATTGTGATCGATGCCATCAGTTTTGTTCTGGGCGCCCGGGCGTCGAAGGAGATCATCAAAACCGGAAAAGAAAACGCTGTGGTTTCTGCTGTTTTTTATGAACGTAGCGATACATTGGATCATCGGATTTCTGAAATGGGCGTTTCGCCGGAAGAAGACGGCTCCTTACTGTTATTCAGGGAACTGAATCTGGCCGGGAGAAATATCTGCCGCATTAACGGCGTTTCTGTGACCCTTTCCATGCTCCGGTCGGTGGGCGAGCTGCTGGTGGACATCCATGGACAGCATGAGAATCAGTCTTTGATGCGGGGAGACTCTCATCTGGCTCTGCTGGACGCCTTCGGCGCGGATCGCCTGGACGACGTGAAAAAAAAATATCTTGCAATACGCGATGAATATGAAACCTATAGACGGCTTTACAAAGAGAAACAGTACAGTCCGGAGGAACGGGCGCGCCGTGTGGATTTGCTGACATATCAGATACAGGAGATTCGGGCCGCGGAACTGCAGCCGGGAGAAGAAAATA
>CAJFUA010000145.1 GCA_904420085.1 uncultured Eubacterium sp.
CTATTTTGTAGAAGGGGAAACAGAAGAAAAGCTCATTAAGGTTTTACGCTCGGAATTGCAGGTAATTTATCCCGGAAAAATTCAGAAGCTGAACGTTGTCCAAGAGAAAATATCAAATGCCAGAATCATGCAGATCAAGCCCAACACCAACATGGTTCTGGTTTTTGATACTGACACGAACAGTCCTCAGATTTTGCTGGAAAACATACATAAATTGCGTAAATGTCCTCACGTCAGTCATATCATATGTGTAACGCAGGTTTTGAATTTGGAAGATGAATTAATCCGATGCTGCAACATCAGGCATGTTACCCAGCTGACAAGCAGCTCTTCTATCAGACAATTCAAACGTGATTTCATTACAGACACTCATCTGGCACAAAAACTCCTTCAGCACGACTTCAATATTTCCCTGCTGTGGGCGCAAACTCCGCCGGATACGTTCCATATGATAGAAAATGAAGCGGCCAAGATCAAGAGAAAGTAAACCGTTTTTCACATTTTTTAATGTATCGTAGTCAGACAGCAACATATTGGAAGTAATTATTTCCAAATCAAAATTCCCCTCACCCAAGCAAATCAACCAAAATTCTTGCTTGCGGCGGGGGGAGACAAAATTTGAAATCAGTGTTTACATAAACAGGAATCTATTTCAGAAATTCAATTCTCTTCTTGCCGTCTTCAACGCCTCCGCGATGACCTGGTGCATATCATAGTACTTATACATTCCCAGGCGGCCTCCAAAAATCACATTCTTTTTCTTCTCAGCCAAGTCCTGATATTTCCGATAGAGCGCATTGTTCTTCTCATCGTTCATCGGATAATACGGCTCATCTCCCGACTCCCACTTTGCAGGGTACTCTCTGGTAATAACGGTTTTCGGATTAACCGTTCCATTTTGACAGCCAAACTCAAAATGTTTATGTTCAATAATTCTGGTATAGGGGACCTCATATTCCGTATAATTGACCACCGCATTCCCCTGAAAATTTTCCATGTTCAGTTCTTCCGTCTCAAATCTCAAACTGCGATATTCCAACTCGCCAAAACACTTATCAAAATACTCGTCAATCATACCAGTAAACACACACTTTTCCGCCATAGCGTCAAAGGCATCCCTGTTTGAAAAGTAATCTGTTTCCAGACGTACTTCCGCTCCCTCAAGCATCTTCTTCACGATCTGTGTATATCCCCCAATCGGTATTCCCTGATAGAGATCATTGAAGTAGTTATTGTCATAGACAAAACGGACTGGCAATCTTTTAATGATAAAAGCCGGCAACTCAGTAGCCCTTTTCCCCCACTGCTTTTCCGTATAACCTTTTACCAGCTTCTCATAAATATCTTTTCCCACAAGGCTGATTGCCTGCTCTTCCAGATTCTTCGGCTCTGTAATTCCTGCTTCGCGGATCTGCCCGTCAATTTTCGCCTTAGCCTCTGCCGGCGTCTTCACATCATCCCACATTTTACTGAATGTGTTCATATTGAAAGGCATGTTGTATAGTTCATCTTTGTATCTTGCCACGGGAGAATTCGTATAACGATTAAACTCAGCAAACTGCTGCACATAATCCCACACCTCCCTGTCGGAGGTGTGGAAAATGTGCGCACCGTATCTGTGTACCTGAATACCGTCCACTTCCTCGGTGTAGATATTTCCCGCAATATGATTTCTTTTGTCAATAACCAGCACTTTCTTTCCCGCCCGCACTGCCTCATGGGCAAATACCGCGCCAAAGAGTCCGGCACCAACGATGAGATAGTCGTACTTCATGATTTTTTCTCCTTTATTATGACACCATTATTTACCTCATAAATTTTACCATTTGGTAAATTTATCACTCCGCTATATGACCAATCCAATGCACCTCGGTTAACATAATACCATTTTCCTGACGGAGCTTGCGCTATCCCAGTGAATGTCCAATCAATCTTCCCTTGTTTCACATAACGCCATTTTCCTGATGGGGCCTGTACAAGTCCTGTAAAATTTTTGTCTCGCTTCCCATCTTTCACATACACCCATTCTCCTGATGCTGTTTTCATTAAATTACTGATTCTTTTTAAACTTTTTACTTGCGCTTCAATTTGGGAAGCAACACCATGTAACATATTTCCAGAATCTCCTAAAATAAATGTTCTGATTCTAAAATAATATTTTATATACGGTTTTAAATCATACACTTTACAGGATGTTATCATATTGTCTCCGATTAATACAACATGTTCCCACTCTTTTCCTTGTAGTTTCTCTATAATGTAGCCCGAAACTTCTGGATCCCTTTCCCAGGCAAGCGAAAGGTACTGCATCGTTTGATCACTGATACGAAAATTCTTAATCTCGTGCTCCACAATATCACTCCATCTTCTTTACGTCTTGTCTAATATTTCCGTAAATTTGTTTACCTACAATTGCTTCAATTTTTTTTCTAGCCATTCATAAGAAAACTTTTTTGCTTTTTCAATTATTGCATTTACTTTTCTATAATCAATCTCCTCTGGCTGAAATTTTTGTACGTTTATTGTCGAATCATAAAGAATTCTATCCTCTAGATTTAACCAATTCAATAGTTCTGCAACCCTTTTCTCTCCTCTTCCATAATTTGCGACAGAAATAAACTCTTTATTGAAAATAACGGAAAAGCATGTCCCGTGAAAAGAATCTGTGATCACATAAGAAGCATGTAAAAAATAGTTCAAAAAATCTTCTACGGGTGCAAATGGAATAGTGTTTGGAAGCCCTAGTCTCCTTGCCTTTTCTCCCGCATCTGTCAAATCCACCAAATTAATATACTCTACGCTTAATGCCGCAGCCTTCTCCTCAATCATTCTTTTTTTGTTTTCATCCGGATCTAATATAAAGCTTAATAGATATCTTTTTGAATTCAGTTTGAGAGCCGAATTATTCGCCAATTCTATAAACTCATTTTTATCACACAAAAATACCGGATCACAAACTTTTTTTGGTTTGACTCCATAAATATTCTCACACGCCTGTATACCCATGCTTTCCCTCACAGAGACCCCTTGGAAACGCTGTACCATAGGCGCATATTTTTTCTTAAATTCCGCACTAGCGTCTGTTTCATTTCCAAGTGACGATGCATAGGATAGTTTCACATGTTCATCATCGGCAAAATCCAAGAAAAATTCTTTTCCTGCATCCTTCTCACACAAAGGATTCCATAATTGATCAGACCCGGAAATAAATGCTTTACAGCGTTTATTCAATAATCTCATGTTTTCATCATTATAAAAATGACTGATATCACAATATTTTTTTATGAAATTTTCCGGAAATGCATTTGCCAATTTCGATGCTCTAGGACCATTGTTAGTGTGATGAATCATCAGAACAGTGTGCCCCATTTTTCTCAAAGCCCGATTCAGCGCAAAATACGTAAGTATACTTCCATAATTATAGTAATACCACCACCCTACAATACCAATATCCCATACTTTCTTATCATACAAAACATTTTCCAATTCCTCACAATAATCGCCGGTTTGCAATGCGTCCAAAAATACCTTTCTCTTCTTCGGTTCAATCTTATTTTTTACCCAGGCACTATTTGCGGGAATAGAATTTTCTATATGCATCCATTCCTTTAGTTTAAATCTCTCTTTAATTTCTTCAAAAATACTTACAGCTTTCTCATTATTTAAAGTTAAAACACTGGTTCCTTTTCCATCATTATATTGCGGATAATAATTTCCTATGCCCCAGAAATCTCCTGCGGTAAAATCTCCTACACGCCTCGTTTTGGTGTATGCACAATGATAACAGGAATCCCTATGCATATACAAATTCAAGAAGGCCGTCATCCACATGTCATTCATTGTATTCATATTGATACTAGTTCCATCTGCAAATTCTATTGTGGTATATGATCCCCATCCTGCCTGCCTTTTATCTCTGAAATAAATATTTTTTATTGTTCTGTTTTTATATTCCGACTCCAGGTACTTTAAAAATGTCTTTTGTGAAGGAACACCATGACACAAAATATCCATGGAGATCAAATTCTCATAATCTTTACCTAAAAAATGAAGTAAACCATCCACCTCACAAGGTGTTCCTGAGAATAGAACATATTTTCCTGTCCTCAATATTGTTTCTATCTTCTGGTAAATCTTATTTATGTTACTCTGAAGATATTTAGATCCTTGCATTTTAAGAATTTCTTCTTTTTTATCCGTTAAAATATGTTCAACACCCCAGTTTTCATTCCAAACAGCACCACAAACATATCCCTGTTTATCTAATACATACTCTGCCAAAATTTGAAATACTCCTCCGGAGGAACTATTTTTCCTTGTTTCATCATCTGCCATAACTGCCAGACAAAATTTTTTCTCCGAATTTTTATATCGCAGGTTTAATCTCGGACAAACATTTGCACAATAACCGCAATTTCTGCATTTCTCTCTATCTACAGAAGGATACAAAAAACCATATTCATCTTCTTCCATATTAATTGCATTGATAGGGCATGCATTATCACAAGCTCCACACCCACTACATAAATCTTTCGGCAACTGTATTATACTTTTCGAAATATCTCCATTCGGCTTTTGATTCCTTATTTTTTCAATTGCATTTTCTCTCTGTAACCATTGAATTTGCTCTTCCAACTTACTAATTTCTTTTCTATATTCTTTGACATCTCCCAGCGCAACCTGATATGACTTATCTCTTTTTTGTATTTCAATAATTCTGTTCAAGAAAAGATTTTTTTTATTTTGTTTTTTATACAGCTGCTCCACAGTATAAGTCATTCTATTGTGTGTAATATTATCTATCGCTTCCAATACATAGTGATAGTATGATTCCTGATAATGAAGTGGCAAGGTTCCCCATGTGTGATTCGGTGACATTAATGTATTTTGGGGCATTTTTATATAATGCGCTCTCGGTAACAGTTTCTTAAGCAATGTATAAACCTTTTTTAAATAGGCATTGGTTCTATCTCTCGTTTCTGATGGGAAGTATACAAGTTCCAGATTATTTTTGAAAAGATGTGTCGCTTCCAGCACTTCAACAATGATAATTTTCTCTTGAGTATACTTTTGTGATATAAAGGCAGCAAATTTTCTGTAATCCTTTTCTAGTTTTTCCCATGGAACCTCATCAAATTTTATGATATTAAATTTATTATCATCAAATATATGATTATCAAAAAATTTTTGTTTCATGCGCTGCAGGATCGGCGAATATGTATAGTAATAATCATTTTCCTCTGATTTCAGATTACACAAATCAAAACGATCTTCTGCCAAATCCAATAACAGCCACTCCCCCTTACTGTTTTTTAACAGATCTATCGCAAGACTGTTCAAGTTAATAATAAGCTGTTTTGTCTCCCATCTTGCAGCATTTTCCCAATTTATCTTTGTTTCATCAAAACAAAGAGATCTCGAAAAAAGCGACGGTATTGACTGTTTATGTAATTCGGCATATATCTGATATGTATCCTGTGGCGCAAATCTTAATGCATCTCGTGAAACACAAGATCCAAATACATCTAATTTGATCATCATTCTTCTCCTTAGTTTTTCTTCTCCAGCGGCGGTAAAACATCATTGATATCAATGCGTTCCTTTTTAGGTGTCAGTTTCACGCCCAACTTGAACGCTCTTGATTTCAATCGTTCCGTAATCTCATTTTCCATCTGTGCAATCAGCTCCTTTCTTGAAGTGATTGCCTTCTGAACACACTCATCAAAGGTTACTTCCTGTTCGGAAATTTTCTGAATTTCCTTTACCTTTTCCGCTTCATTGCTCATAAAAATATTCATATTATATTTTTCTATAATACTCATGATCTGAACAGCAAACTGATAGCGCTTATATTCCGGGAAGGCCATAAGATCGCCATATAAAAAATTGACCATCCACGTTACCAGATCGCCATAGGTATCTTCATAGCCTGCCTTCTGCCAACTCTGCAGTACATTGTCCACAATTTGAAGATGCTTTCCAAACTTTGTAACACGCTTGTGATTGTACTTCCACATCAAGGAACCTTCATTTTTCCAGCGATAAAAGTAATATCGCTTGTCCCAATAAATAATTTTACTGGCCCTTGGAAAATACATGAACTGAAAGAGCTGATCTTCCCCCAAGTCCATGTCCACATCAAATCTTAACTTCGGAAAACGTTCAATCAGTTCTCTTTTGATAAAATGAAGCCATAAAAACGGTACGCTGCTCTTCTCCTTAAATAATGCGTCTTTTCCTGCCCCCTCATAATCATATATCTTGAATCTTGGAGACATCTTTTCCCATATCCATCCGGGTGCCTGATCCTCATCTGGAAATGGGGTTCCTCCAAAAACAATGATATCCGTCTGTTCATCTTCCGCGTATTCTACAAGGCTGTAATACATCCATTCATCCGTCAAATCATCGGAATCCACAAAACTAATATATTTTCCGTTAGCCGCATCCAATCCCGTATTCCTTGCCTTTGCGGGTCCTCCATTTTCCTGTGTAATAATCTTTACCCTGTCATCAGCACCGGCAATCTGTTCCAACATTTCCAAGGAATGATCTGTGGACCCGTCATTTACACAAAGCACTTCTATCTTTTTGTATTTTTGAGTCAATATAGATCTCAGAGAATCCACTAATGTTTTTTCCGCATTGTACACCGGCATGATGACGGACACTAACGGAAGATCTTTTTCATCCACCTCTTCGATATTAAAATGCTGCTCGTCTTCCTCTTTCAACAGTTTAATAATCTTTTCCTTATCCATTTTCTTTCTCCTTACGCTTTTTTCAGTATCCTCAGAATCTTATCTGCTTTTTCTCTTCCTTCCACCATTTCTTTGGAATTTCTCAATTTTTCCAGTCTCTGATAGGTCTCATTCACTTTATTCTCAACCCGCCAAACCTGGTCCTCATAGTAAAACAGCTGATAATCATCCATGATACGCATTGCCACAGATGCAATCCATTCATCATTCAATTTCGCAAAATTAATCTCTTTATTGTCTTCGCTTTCTTTCAATTCCTTTGAAAATCTTTCCAAATACTGCAGTTTAAATTCGTCCGCAATTCTTTCGTAATTATGCATATAGTTAAAAAATCGCTTTTTGAAAAATTCCTGCATAAAATTTTCCTTTACATCCTCATGCTGCATGATGAAATCATGAATATACGCATATTCATCATTAATACAGAAAACTTTTCCCTTACTGTTGATAGACGAATTCGGATTGTCCTGACGATAATGATAAAAAGCTTTATTCACAAACATAATCGCATTTGCCAGGGACAATGTTTGGAACCAAAAACCATTATCCTGATAAGATGCTCCCGGCGTTTCGTTATGACGGATATGATTCTCCCGGATAAAAGAATTTCTATATATTCCAGTCCATGTGTTCATCTGAAACATAAAGATTTCTTTATCCTTTTTAGGAATCAGCACCTGATTATAATATTTCGGATCTGTACAGGTATTCTCGTAGTGAACTACCGTTTTTCCTCTATGCGTCTGAAAAGTATAGTAATCCGACTTTACAACATCCAGATCATACGTCTTCGCTGTTTTGTAGAGGATCTCACACATATCCGGTTCTATGTAATCATCTGATTCCGCAATTGCCACATACTCTCCTGTTGCTCGATCAAACCCGATATTCATAGAATTACCATAACCGGCATTCTTTTTTGATATGCAGATCACGCGCGGATCCTTCTGCGCTATCTTTTTTACAATTTCTACGGAACGATCCGTAGAACCGTCATCCACACAGATTATCTCAATCTCTTTCATTGTCTGAGCCTGACAGCTGGCCACACATTCTGCCACATACTTTTCCACATTATAAATCGGTACAACAATTGAAACTTTTACTTTCTCACTCATATGTCCCTCCTGTTTCTAACTGCGCTTTGGTTTTCTGCCTGTAACTTACCTCCGCGATCCTCCAAAGAACCGCTGTCTTAATCCTCCCCGCCTTACTGACAAGAAGCTTTTTGTGATATCGTCCCGAATCAATCTTTTTCAGCCAGCGAATCCCCTTTGTATAATCCAAAAAAGCCTGAATCAACATATACTCGTTGAGGTAATCTTCCTTCAGATGCTCCTTTGTAATTGCCTTCTTCCAGTGTTCAATAGGTTCTTCTTCATCATTCCATAGTCCATACAGATCATTGACAAAATAACTGTTCCTCAGATCGTAATATGTCATTGCCGGGCTCTGGCGGTATTCATAGGTTTCATGCCATACCTGAATCCCATTCAGAATGATGGGCGTTCCTCCATGCCGCAGACCATATTCCACATCATCACAGTGAATAAAAAAGGGAAGCGGCATATTTTCCCTTACAAAATCCATGGGGAAACACCCAAACCACCAGCCGGTATACTCTGCCCCGGTAGAATCGTTCAGCCGTGTCAGATTTTCCTTTTTCGTCATATCCTTCTGAAACCCTACATGGCCAATCTGCCCGCCATTCCAGATTTCCGCCGCAGTGTACTGAATACTTCTCTGATCCATTCGGAACATTCTGCCTGCTACCACATATTCCTCATACTCCTTGGACAGACAGGACAAAAGAGCATAAAGACGGTAAAAGGTTTCCGGTAGAAATTCCACATCATCATCCATAAAAACCATGTATGTCAGTCCCGTCTCCCCCTTTAACTCCTCGATCCCGCGGGCAAAACCACCGGATCCCCCGGTGTTTTTGTTATGTACCAGTGAGATAAAAGGCAAATGTTCATCCTTCAGTTCTGACGCATTATCTACCACGCAAATCCGAAGTTTTCCATACAAATCGCTACCTTCTCGAAAGAAATCGCTATTCAGAAATGTTTCCAGGTTTCGCTCAAGCTGTTCCTTTCTTCGATATGTACAGATATCCACACCAAGCCGCACCTTCCTTTTTTCCGATTCTCTGCTGCCAAAAGCAATACGGAAGAGTTCCACTTCCTCCTCAGCAGCAATTTTCACAAAGAAATAGCCCTCTGATTTCGCGGAAAAATCAAAAATTATTTCCTGTTTCTGTTTATCGGAAAATGAAACCTCTGCTACCAGCCTCTCCATATCTTTACCTGCGTCATAAAAATACAGAGAAAAGATTCCCTTTCCCATAAGCTCCGACACACACTGAAATTGCCGGATCCCGGTGTATTTCTCCCATGTCCCCGCGTCGAACAAGTTAAAATATGTATCTGTCTCAAGAATGCTTCCACCCTCAAGACAAAGATGTTCTTCCCGCAGTTTCACATTTCCCCGGTGTCGGAAACAGAGTTCCTCCATATCACATATTCTGTTCGGAAGAATCAGATTCTGTAAGATCATGCCCCACCTCGTTCAAAGATTGATATCATCGAACAGTTCCTTCGTCAATAATGCCTGGTTTTTCTCACTCTGCAGCAGCCTGACCACCCCATAGGCATCCGCGCCGCTGATCTCGAGGCATTCCGCCCCATCCTTTTCCCATTGCCCTGTTCCTGTGCCCGGC
>CAJFUA010000146.1 GCA_904420085.1 uncultured Eubacterium sp.
CATCCAACATAACAGATATAGGTAAAGGCATTTTATTATCACAATAAATATTGCGAACTACATCAGCCAAGGCTGAAGTAACCGAAAATTCAACTCCCTGTTTTGCAAACCATACTTTATACCCTGATTTTTTAACTTCTTCCTCTATTTTTTCTTTGTCCAAATTTCTAAAACGGAAGCTAACCTTTTCTAATTCGTTGAGCGGTTTGAGTCCTACTGTAACATGCGACCAAACAGGGAACTGGGCATTTCCATGTTCACCTAAAACATATCCATTAATAGCATTTGGATTCAAATCCACTTCTCGCGCAAAAATCGAACGAAACCGCGCAGAATCCAAGCTAGTTCCAGTTCCAATCACTTTACGACTGTCTAACCCAGAATCTCTCCAGACAATTTGGGTAATGGCATCACATGGATTTGTAATGTTAATAATAATGCCATCAAATCCAGCCTTCATCAAACGAGGAATGAAGTTCTTTACCTCTTCCACACTATTTTTGAGTTCTACATCGCGTAGAGCAATTTTAGGGATCTCACGAGCCACTGCGATCACGATAATATCGCAGCATGCAAGATCTTCGATTGCTCCTGTCGAAACTGCCACACGATGCGGAAAAAACTGAGCTGAATCCGTCAAATCTTTAGCCTGGCCCTCTAACAGCTCCTGGTTTGTATCACATAGGAACAACTCATCTACAATTCCTTGAATTGCAAGACTGTACGCGCAATGAGAACCCACATGACCAACACCAACAATTCCCACTTTTCTTGCCGTAATTTCCATATTTTTCCCTCTTTTCTTTCTTATTTTTCCCAAATTTCTTTTGTGTTCCCAGCTCAAAATGCCCACGTGAGTTTAATCCCCGTGTTGACAAAATGTACAAAAGAAATTGGGTTTTATTTTAGGAAAAACCTCATGTACCCTTTCATTGCTTAATCAAATACCGTTCTAGAACTGAAAAAATAATGGTAGGAAGTTTCCCAAATGTATAAGGAAGATTCACGCGTTCTGTCCACTTATGGCCGTCTTTACCATAACATCCAAAGGAAAATGCTGGGACATTTAATTCCTTTATCTTCTCAAAGGGAACATCATATACATCTCCATAGCCAGGAAAATTGTTAATTATTTTTTTGATTGATGCAATATCATCATCAATCTTCAAATAACTGCTGTCTGATAAAACTGGAAAAAACTGCATAAGCTTCAAATTCTCTTCTACAATCGGCTGTAATTCGTCAAGCATATTTCTAATATCGTGTAATAAAGTGGCTTCTTCCGGCACATCCAATTTCATTGTGTTGCGTGGACAATATGGTGGAGCAAGGAATACTACTATGGTCGGAATGGTAATTGAGGCGATTTCGCAGAGTCTTTCCACAATCGTAAGCGATATTTCGCGACGATCTATATCTTTTGAAATTTCACAGCGTACAATTTTTTGGATTTCGGCCTCGATATTGGGTACTACCCTTTGTGCTAAAGAGTATAGTTCGCTATATTCCAATACCTGAGTAGAGTAATGTATCGCCTGATATGTATTTCTTGTCCGTTGGCAATAGCGCTTGAATTGAGCGTCAGTATGCTTGTTTACATACTTCATTGCTGAAGTTGCCACTTTTCGCAAGCGTTTTATAATTGTGTCCATTGATTCATTGTGGATAAAATAGTTAAAGTACAGAAAACAACTCTGCGGAGAAGTAACATTATACGTTGGTTTCAAATCTCTGTTTTTCAATGCAAGTGGCGGAAGTGTTAGCTCACCGTTATACTCATCTGCAAAATCTGCTCTTAACTCCATTTGACGGACAATTTCTGAGGCCGCCAAAATAGCGCTGAACCCTTCAAAGGCATGTCCGACATGAGTGGGTACGCCACGAATATAAAAGCATGGAAGAATCTTTCCAACAGCTCCTGAGTGAATATACTTATTGGTATCTCCTGGATAGGCTGGAGAAAAGAAATCTGTGTTGATGGAAAGAATATAGTTTAGCGTTTCTTCTTTTCGCCACTTCAATAAGATGTCTAAGGCATCCATGATCCCATAATGCTGATTTTCTTCCACTGGGTTTAGCATGTACACAATATTCCCATCGAACTGTTCTACGTGCTCTGAAAAATATTTTGTAATACACATTAGAACAGCATCCCCGCATTTCATATCACAAGCGCCCCGGCCAAACATCCATTCTCCAGACGCAATGTCTTCTAAAACTTCTGGATCTGTAGTCAGCGCCTTAATTTTTTGTGGGAGAGCTTCATAATTAAATGCATAATCTTTCAGGACACCATAATCTTCGATTCCAACTGTATCTCCGTGCCCCTGGAGGATTATTGTATCTGAACAATCGCTTTTAGTTCCACGAACCAATGCAAACACATTAATGCGATGCAGTGGATCATTTTTTAATTCTTGTGTTAACAGACGTTCTGGATATTTCTGAAAATAGGGGAGTCGTGCAAGCCAATCTTTTACATAATCTGCTATATCACGTTCTCCTTTTGTGCCATTTACACTTGGAATTTGAACCAACTGTTTTGTAAGAGCAAGTGCTTCTTCATAAAAAAAGTTTTTCTCCAACATGGTATTGTGGCACGGTGCATCTTCAACGCTAGTCACCATGCCGCCTCCTTCCATAAATAATGTATGATAAATATTGATGGCACCTTCTTTTGGCTAATAGATACAATAATAAGCAGTGTTCAGAACCCATTAATATCCGATAAAGCACTGCTCTATTATCCATTGAAATAACTATATTTGTCTAATATAACCGTTTTCAGTGCTATTTTGATGTTATTATTACGCAAATAGCATGCCAACTTTTTGTAGCTACCATTAGTCCTCATGCTAGTCAATTGTGATAAGATAGCTACTTTTATCAGAATAAATATTGAATTTATTTCTTTTAAAAGGAACTTTACTACCTTCCGTCGTCAGTGCAATAATCCAATGTGTTTTGTTTTATATACATGTCGTTATTTTTCGACATCAAATTTTCTCTTATCAATCGTTCATTTTTTTCATCTCAGTTTACTTATGTCTTAAGTTTTAGACATATGGATAGCAAACAAGATATCTATCTTTTGATAAATCGCCAAATTTCAGCAAATATCTTCGAAAAATTTTGTTTCTTTTGGACCCCATTTTTAAGTATAAGTTTAATTTTCCCGCTCACGGTTTCGGTTCTAATATCCCTGAAATAGCCATGCACCTTATAGGTAGCCTTGCTGATTTTCTTTACCAGCACAGGGGTATCCTTCGGCGATCTGGCCGGGCTGGAATCCGCGGTCTACATAGTATAGGTTCCTTCGTTCATGATGCCCCTTTCTCCGGGCGGGGCTGTACCGTCTAGCAAAAAATCCCCCTTGTTTACAGTTCATAACGTCTTTTGTCACCTGTTTGGTAGCCTCAACATCTTTCTTCCCGGTAAAGAGGGACGTGCGCACCGCTCCAGGAGACTGTTATAGACACAGATGGTTCCCCACGCCTCGGGGTGTTCTCTCTATCTTTTTTAGCTCTGCCCCTTCCTCTAAATCTATCCTCTAGTGGGCAAATATCCACCGCTTGTTCTAAGCACGGAAAGGACCTTGTTATGGAACCTTCTATCAGCTTCCGCTTGGTCCCGGTAGCGGATTGGCCGATCAGCAGTTCGATATTGCTCATGTAGAAAGTGCCACTGACCAGCACCTTTACAAGGCCCAACTTCAAGAAAATTTGTAAAGTACGCTTCACGTTGCCAATCTGCCGACAGGTGATAGTGGCGATCATTTATGCTATATAGGGGATTATTTGCGTTCTCGCTAATCTGGGGGCTCCCTCCATGTTTTAGCAATTTCAGAAACAGCATTTTAGCAAGATGTTGGAGTATATGTACTTTCTAGCAGTACGATGGAATCAGCGTCAAAATAGTTCTCTTTGGATTTCAGGTGATAATAGTTTATTCCTCCTCGATCGGTTTGGTCTACTAAACACGTTGAGAGCGCCGTTTGGGGAACAAACGGATAAATGCGCATCAGCCCTCGCACCAGCGCCTTTGAACAGCTTTGATTTACACGGGCTTTTGCCGCCCCATGCTGTATCTTTCTTTGGCACTCACACTCGGTCTTTTGCGGCTAGTAGATTTTGGGCGTACATTCCAGGTAGTATTTACTCAGTTGGACCCACGGGGTAAACAGCGCTTGACAAACGGCGTATTGTCTGGCATCTAGGCAGTGAAGCAGTACTGTTTCCAGTTCTTTATCCAGCAGCATCCCTGTCTAAAGCCACCAGTAAAATAGGAAGCAAGGAATAGACTGTACGCAGACACATTTCTCCCCATCTTCCAGTGCGATATAGTTCCACCACCATAGTTGTGGTTCTTATATACTAACTACCACGCTCTGTACGATATTGGCCAAGTAGTCCATAACGCGGAAGGAGTTCGACTTACTTTTTTCATGCTGGCACTCTCACACCCTCTACAGTTTCCGCGGCCCCGGTGAGCATAGGCCCACACCTTCGGACTGACGGGTGCATCTGCTTCGCTGTAGCCAACAGGTTCATCTCGCACTGCCACTCTTTGAAGGTTTTTTCTCGCCACTGCCTTTTAGCTCCTTTCGATACTGCTGTCACATCATAAGAAATCAGCTCTCGGCTGTGGCATTGCTCGAATAGTTCTCACTTTTCTAACTTTACTTTGGCAATATGCTTGCGAATAGGCCTATACTTGTTATACTGCGTCCATATCTCCCGGGGTGACAATCTGGCGTTCGGCCTGGACAAGTTTCCCCTGTAGTTCATAGTAGCTACTGTTCATGTCGGAGATTTTATTACAGAATTTCTGAATAGATTGGATACCGCTTACCCTCATAAAGCTAAACAAAGCATCGCTCTTCTGTCGCTCTTCTGCAAAGCTCAGATTTTCCCAGTGTGGATGTCGGGCCGCTTGAATTACTGATGGGCTTTCACAAGTTAATCATTGCTGGCTAACTAGCCCTCTGGTTTCTCCACCACGGCCTTAGAATAGCTGTAGCAACGGATTCGCTCTCTGAATTCCTTGAGCAATTTGTTGTAAGTGGCGATCTGGCGGTTGATTTTTCCCTTGTTGATATGGATCCCGCACTTTTTCATCTAGCCGCCCCAAGGTAAACAGGGAAAATTTTATCAATGCCCCTGCTTGTAACTGCGATGATCTATCAATGCGGGATGACCAGTAGCCTCCAATACCCGATTGATATAGGCCGCCCATGCTGTCCGCCAAATCTCTACATTTCCTTTAGCATTCCAGTCGCCTTTCCCATCTTGGATACGCTAACCGTTCTCATCTAGGTCGTATACTTTGCTTCACTTCGTGCCTTATGCGCCATTTTTCTTCACATGATATAAGTATTGAGGTTATCGTTTTCCTTGTCATGAATGACAAAGTTGTGCACCTCCCCTTGTCTACAAAGTTGTTCTTCACATAGGTCCGGACACAGACGAACTGCTTTTTCTTGGACAGTTCGCGAGCCAAAGCCGACTCGATTCTGTGGGCGAGCTGACTGCCCCTAGCTTTCTCCTCAATCTACTACTCTCCCAGAAGGTAGAGTGGTCTGCAAACAACTGCGGGGTGCACAAGGGCTTTGGAGAATGCGGCTTCCCATTGTAGCAACCGCCCTAAACAAGGTGTCCTCGGTGTAGAACAAGCACTACAGTTTGAGGTTGGTAAACTTCTAATCACTTATGGACTAATCACTTTCTTTTGTGTTCCAGCA
>CAJFUA010000147.1 GCA_904420085.1 uncultured Eubacterium sp.
CCCAGATCAGGGTGACGGTCTTAGTGGAGTCACCCACGATCCGGTGACCGGGGAAGCCCTTGTCCGGATCGTTGTACTGTGCCACATACGCGCTGCTCTGCACCGTGACAACGGCGGTATTGCCGGAAACTGCGAAAGAGTAACTGTTATCGATCAGCTCATACGGCTTACTTCCGTGGGTATTGCACACCACCTGAACGCCGATCAGGCCCTTCAGCTGGTCATACGTCGGAACGGGGGCGTCTTCCACCAGCTCGCACCTGACCGCGAAGGTCGCGCGCTTGCCGTCCTTCACATCCCAGGCGCCCTCGCCGTCCGAGGCAACCCAGACCAGCGTAATGGTGTCGTACTGCTGCTCGTCATAGGCATACTGATGCCCGGAAACCGTATCGCTTCCATAGGTCTCGTCGTACTTCTCCAGGTAGCTGTCCAGCGGATACACCGTGATGTCGCAGGTGTAGCCGGTATCAGCGCTGCCCTTGACCTCGCCGATCTCATAGCTGACCACATCACCCTCGTTCTTTGCGATGTTGTAGGCTTTGGATTCGTGGCCATCAGTGGAGCAGTCCAGCTGGATCGCGCCCTCCAGAATACCCTTGGGGTCGGTGATTTCCTCATCGGTGGGAGGCAAAGGCTCCTCGTCGCCGGGCTCTTCGGGCTCATCAGAAGAGGTGTCCAGGTAGATTTGGGTAATCAGCTGATTGTCCTCTAACTGCACGACTTGTGCAAAGTCTGTGCAGGGAATGACAACATCCTTTTCAACACCGTTTACTTTGTAGTAGATAGTAATGCTGGTTACGCTATCATCGTCAATGGTCGGTGCGCCGTTAAAAACTTTCCACGCATCATAATTTTCCATGTAAACATTGAGCGCGCCATCATGTCCTTTGTCGGCCTCAGCAGTACCATAATTAAAGATTATACCGCCCCTGGTCATCCCGCTGTCGCCAATATTCCAGGAATCCAAGGCTGCAGTTACGGTGCCGGTCACACCGATTGTGTAGATCTGGACACTCTCCGCGGCGTCGCCGGTGTGATCTTCAACCGCCTGCTTGATGTCGTCCAGGTACATGATGTGGAATTCAGTGCTGTTAACCGCCACGCTATCATCGCAGGTCACCGTATAGACCACGGGCACCTCGGAGGCGACAGTCCACTCCATATCCTTCGTCCAGTTCAGGATGATTTTCTGGCTGTCCGGCTGTCCGGGGTTCAGCTCGTGCTCTGCCTCCATGTCGGCGCTGTACTTCGTCACATAGGCATCGGGCGTCACCGTGACGGTCACATACCAAGGGGACTCAGTCGTTCCATCTCCTAAAGTCTCGGTCATTGTGTAGCCATCCAGCAGGCCATAGGTTACTTCCGTATGGTTGAAGCTGGTCTCCGCGGTGGTGCAGTGGATGGTCACCGCGCCGGCAGTGTCCTCGCCGAACAGGTCATCCAGTTCCTCCTCGGTGGGGGGCACGGGCGCGCCTTCCTCGGCATCGGTCTTTTCGGTGTTATCCTCGCCATCGTTGACCCCCTCGCCCAAGGTTGTATCCTCGCCCGCCTCGATCGTCGCGGTGTTGGTCAGCGTGCCGTCCGCAGGATCAATCTTGGTGACATCAAAGGTCTTGGTGACATAAATGACAGCGGTGCCAGTGTCACCAATGGTTCCTTCCCAATTGTAACCATTTACAAGCGTCGCGTCGTCGTCCGAAATCGTATAGTTCGCGCCCACATCGCCGGTGACGGTCAGCTTGTACAGCAGAGTGACGGAGGAATTCACAGGTACTGTAACAATGTTATTCTCTGGGAAGGTGTAGTCCTCCGCATTCAGGCCATCCGGCACGTTCTCCGAATTGTCCACCAACTCCTTGGTGAAGACGGTGATTTTGTGCTCCTCACCCGGAGTCGGCTCTGTGCCAGCCTCTTGCCACTGGGCATAGAGGGTGACGTCCTGCTTCTCGTCCTTTGTATCGCCATAGTGGTGACCGGGCTGATATTTGGTGCCTCTCCCGTCCGGTTTGGTGTTCCAGCTTTCAAATTCCTTCCCAGTCGGAGGGGTAAACGTATTCTCTTTTACAAACACATAGTATGTATAGAACGTCTGCGGGTCCATAGACCCAGTGCCCCCATTGGGGTCATATTTCACAGTGTAGAGGCTGTCTTCGGAGTCATCACTGCGCATATACAGCATGATTTCCCCCTGAACATACCCTGGCGCGTCGTAATTGAACGCTATATCCTCAGAGATGGCATAGACACCTGCGGAAACCGAGGTATCATACGCAATATACGGTTCGCCGGATTCCGAAATGGAATACATTTCATTCCCGCTTGTGAAGCTGTCATTGGACTTCCAATAATCGAATCCGTATCCGTCCTTGATTTCAGGCGTCACATAGATATTGGTATTCTTGGGGACATACATGGTATGGGTCTGGTCCCAGGAAGTCCATTCATAAGTGTACACTTTGTCGTCATATGTGTAATGTACGTTCAGCTTATCGCAGGCATTCCCCGGGTTTGTAGCAGCTAAATTTCCATTTATCCCGCGAGTAAAATCCACATTGATCCCGTCGTCAAAGGTAAAGAAATACAGCTTAATCGTGTTCTCTTTGCCCTGGTAAGAGATAGAAGTCGAGGGAACACTATAGGTCAGCCTATCGTAAGTATTTCCACCACTTCCAATCGTATATGTGATCGTTTGCCCGGGTATATCTGAGTCGTAATCCATGTTATTGCTTGCGTCGCCATAGTAATACCCGCCATTCAAATTTAGAAGGAAGTTTCTCGATACA
>CAJFUA010000148.1 GCA_904420085.1 uncultured Eubacterium sp.
GATCAGGGACCCACCCTGAAGCGTATGCAACCGGTTTCTCGTGGTAGAGGCTACCGTATCTTGAAGAGAACAAGTCACATCACGGTGATTTTGGACGAGAGAGCGTAAAGGAGAGTTAGAATTATGGGACAAAAAGTTAATCCACACGGACTCAGAGTAGGCGTTATTCAGGGTTGGGACGCAAAATGGATTGCGGACAAAAAGGATTTCGCCAAATATATCAAGGAAGACGACACCATCAGAACTACTTTGAAAAAGAAGTACTTCGGCGCAGGCATCAGCAAGATTGTTGTTGAAAGAGCCGAAGGCAAGGTGATTGTCGACATTCACACGGGACGTCCCGGCACGCTCATCGGCAAAGCCGGCGCAGGTGCGGAAGAAATAAAGGCAATTGTTTCCAAAATCGCCAAGGACAAGCAGGTTACCGTCAACATCGTTGAAGTAAAGCAACCGGATATGGACGCTCAACTCGTTGCAGAGGCTATCGCCGCTCAACTGGAAAAGCGTGTGTCCTTCCGCAGAGCAATGCGTCAATGCATGGGTAAGGCGACACGTTCCGGCGCAAAGGGAATCAAAACAATGGTTTCCGGACGTCTGGACGGTGCTGAAATCGCAAGATGCGAACAGTACCACGAAGGAAGCATTCCTCTTCACACTTTGAGAGCGGACATCGACTACGGTTTCGCAAGAGCGCTCACCACATTCGGCGTCATCGGCGTGAAGGTTTGGATTTACAGGGGCGAAATTCTGCCCAAAAAGAAAAAGACCGTCAAAAAGGAGGTAACTGAATAATGTTAATGCCCAAAAGAGTTAAAAGGCGTCGTCAGTTCCGTGGAAGAATGAAGGGCGAAGCGCACAAGGGCAACAAGATTGCTTACGGCGAATACGGTCTTCAGGCTTTGGAATGCGCTTGGGTTACCTCCAACCAGATTGAGGCGGCCCGTGTCGCAATGACACGTTTTGTAAAGCGTGGCGGTAAAGTTTGGGTGGACATCTTCCCCCACAAACCCGTCACAAAGAAACCCGCAGAAACCAGAATGGGTTCCGGTAAAGGTTCTCCCGAATATTGGGTAGCCGTTGTAAAACCCGGCAGAGTAATGTTTGAAATGGCAGGTATCCCCGAGGATGTCGCCCGTGAAGCATTGCGTCTTGCCAGCCACAAACTTCCCGTCAAGTGCAAGTTTGTGAAGAAAGAAGATGAGGTGAGTGCAGATGAAAGCAAGTAAAGTGCGTGAACTTAATAATGAAGAATTGGTAGCCAAACTTGCCGATTTGAAGAAGGAATTGTTCAACTTGCGTCTTTCTCACGCAACCGGACAATTGACCAACCCTCTTGCGCTTGCTAATGTCAAGAAGGATATCGCAAGAATCAAGACCGTTTTGCATGAAAGAGAAACGGCTACAAAGGCGTAAGGCGGAGGTAAGTTAAAATGGCTATCGAAAGAAACAGCAGAAAAGAGAGAGTCGGCATCGTTGTGTCCGATAAGATGGACAAGACAATCGTTGTCGCAATAGTCAATAAATACAAACACCCTCTTTACAAAAAGACGGTGTCCACAACAAAGAAGTACAAAGTACACGATGAAAACAACGAATGCGGAGTAGGCGACACCGTAAGAATTGCCGAAACGAGAAAATTGTCCAAGGACAAGAACTGGCGTTTGTTGGAAATCGTAGAAAAGGCTAAATAGCAGGAGGAAAAGTACAGTGATACAACCACAAACAAGACTTAAAGCCGCCGACAACAGCGGCGCAAAAGAACTTATGTGCATCAAGGTACTTGGCGGTTCCTTCCGTAAGTTCGGCAACATCGGCGACATCATTGTTGCCAGCGTAAAAAGTGCAAACCCCGGCGGAGTTGTCAAAAAGGGCGACGTTGTGAAGGCAGTCATCGTAAGAAGCGCTTCCGGCGTCAACAGAAAGGACGGAACACACATCCGTTTCGACGACAATGCCGCAGTCATCATCGACAATCAAAAGCAACCCAGAGGAACCCGTATTTTTGGGCCTGTGGCAAGAGAACTTCGTGAAAAAGACTACATGAAAATTGTGTCTTTGGCACCCGAAGTACTGTAATTGGGAGGATTTCTAAAATGGCTAGTATGAACATCAGATCCGGTGATACGGTAGAAATTCTTGTCGGCGGTATCGAAAACCGTGGCAAGCGTGGCAAGGTCACCGTGGCTGACCCCGAAAAGGGCAGAGTTGTTGTGGAAAACCTCAACATGGTTACAAAGCACAAGAAACCCCGTACCGCACAGGAAAAGGGCGGAAAGGTGCAGCAGCCCCGTGCAATCGACGTAAGCAACGTGGCTTTGGTTTGCCCGAAATGCGGAAAGACCACAAGAGTGGCGCATGTTTTGGGAGAAAACGGCAAGTATCTCAGAAGTTGCAAGAAGTGCGGCGCCGTTATCGACACCAAAGAAGAAAAGAAACAAACGAAGACAGCAACAAAAACTGCAAAGAAAACTGCCAAGAAGGCAGAAAAAGCCGATAAGTAAGGAGGAACAAAATGGCTACAAAGAAAACCGCTGCAACAAGCGTTAAACCGGTTGAATGTAGATTGAAGAAACTGTACACAGAAACGGTTGTTCCTCAACTCATCAAAGAATTCGGTTACAAAAACATCAACGAAGTACCCAAACTTGAA
>CAJFUA010000149.1 GCA_904420085.1 uncultured Eubacterium sp.
AGTTGACAATTCAAAAAAGTACGAAAAAATTCGAAATAATTTAGTTTTTTATTGGTGATTTTATGAAATTCAAAAGTGGGTTATACCAACGATAGAACGAATGTTTGTTTCATTTGTATTACTAAAATTACAGAAAATGGCTTTTTTGTAACTTTACAGTAGTTGTTGTGTAATAAATACCTGTTAGTATATGCAACATAGCAAATGAGGGCTAAACAATTTTAAATATAAGGATGTAATTAATTCATGAAAAAAGTTTTATCTATCGCTTTAGTAAGTACTATGGCTTTAACAGCAATTTCTGCAACAACAAAAACTGCTCAAGCTGCAGTACAACTCGACAGTAACCATGTCCAAGTTGAAGCAGGCGACACATACAAGAGCATCGCTGAAAATGCTGGCGTAACAATCGCTGAACTTGAACAAGCTAACGGCCGTGAAGTTGGCGGATACGACTTGATCTTCCCTGGTGAAACAGTAACATTACCAGGTGCTACAACTACAGCAACTGCTGATACAACTACACAAGCTGCACAAGATACAACCCAAACAGCTCAAGCAACACAAACTACTGAAGATACAAGTTACCAAGCACAAGACACAACACAAGCAACAACTCAAAGTGCTGCTACAACAACACAATCATCAACAACACAAACTGGTACATCACAAGGAACATTCAAGATTTCATTCTATGATCCAGCCGTACTAGGTTCAAACATGGGTTATGGTGGTGTTGCTGCTAACCTTTCAGTATTCCCTAAGGGTACAACACTTAAGATCACACTTTCTGATGGTACAGTATTAATCAGAACAGTTAATGATACAGGTACATTTGCATACAGTAACCCTAACCAATTAGACGTTGCTATGCCAAATAACCAAATTCCTTCATACGGTGTAACTACTGCATCTGTTGAAGTACTTTAAGATAAATATTTGAGAAGCAGAACATTAATTTGTTCTGCTTTTTTTGTATAATTATAAGATTTCTAATATAGCTACTAGATTAAAAGCTTTTTTAATTTTATACTTATTTTAAAGGGAGGGAACAAAATGATAAATCCAAGTTCCGATTGTACTGAGATACTAGTTGGTAAAGCCGCTAGCATGGATGGTTCCACTATTGTCGCCCGTAATGAAGACGGTTATGGTCCAATCAATCCCATTAAATTTGTTGCACATGTTGCAAAAGATCAAAAGAATGCCTTTTATACTTCAGTAACTACAGGTGTAAAAGTGCCACTACCTGAACACGCTCTAAGATATACTGCTACACCACAGGCAGACCAAAGTGATGGTCAATATGAAGAAGCCGGTATTAATGAATTAAACGTTGGTATGAGTTCAACTGAAACTACTGCTACTAATGCTCGTGTTTTAGGATACGACCCATTAGTTCACGATGGTATCGATGAGGAAGCAATGTTGACTTTAGTTTTGCCATACATTAAATCTGCCAAAGAGGGTGCTAAGAGATTAGGTGCCTTGTTGGAAAAATATGGTACTGGCGAATGCAATAGTATTGCTTTTAACGATAAGGATGAAATCTGGCTCTTAGAAACAGCAGGTGGTCACCATTGGGCTGCTATGCGTTTGCCAGAAGATACTTATGCTATCGTACCTAACCAAACCGTTATGCAAGAAGTTGATGTCAATGATACTGATAACTTCTTAGTAGCGACTGATTTGGTAGAATTTGTTGAAAAACATCATTTGAATCCGCAACCAGGTCACTTTAATTTCCGTGAAATCTTTGGAACACAAAGTGAAGCTGATGCTTATTACAACACACCACGTACTTGGTATGGACAAAAGATGTTCAATCCAGAAATTGAACAAGTGCCAACCGCTCAAGATATGCCAATGTGCAGAAAACCTGCTAAGAAATTAGCTATCGAAGATGTTGAAGCTTTCTTGTCATCACATTACAATGGTACGAAGTATGATCCATTTGGGACCTTTGCTTCAGGAACTCCAAAAGAACAACGTCAATTCCGTTCTATTGCCATGGATAGAAATCAAGCTTCATCAATTTTGCAAATTAGAAATGACGTTGATGACGATCACGCTGCTATTCAATGGTTGTCAATGGGATTCTTTGCTTACAGTCCTTATGTACCATTCTTTACCAACGTTACTGATACTCCAGAAGACTACAAGAATACTACTACTGAAGTTTCAGTAGACAATGTTTATTGGTTAGAAAAGACTTTGTCAGTTATCATCGAACCACATTATCACGAGTATTCTGACATGATTCACGCATACTTAGATGGTTGTCAATCATTTGCTCGTCAACGAGTTGAAGAAGCAGATCAAGCCGTAGGAAATTCTGTTAATGTCACTGAATTTTTGACAAAAAGCAATCAAACAACAGCCGGTGAAATTTCTCATCGTACACACCAATTGTTTAATAACTTAGTCAAAAAAGGTTTATTACTTTCAAAGACTACTTGGGAAAAAGGTCAAAACTTGTAATCAAAAAGACTTAGAGAAATCTAAGCCTTTTTTTTGTTGACTAGAGGTCAAAATGCATTAAAATTTGGTAATAATGAAAAATAAATTATTAATCAAAATATTTTTAATCAGTATGCTAGTAAGTTTTGCTTTTTTGATTAAGCCACAAACTATCTATGCTAGTTCTAACAATCTCAGAGAAATTCCAACATTATTCTTTCACGGTTTTGGTGGTACGGTACGATCTATGGATTACTTAATTGATCAATCACAAGCTGATGGTTACGCAACTAGAACGTTGACCATTTTTGTG
>CAJFUA010000150.1 GCA_904420085.1 uncultured Eubacterium sp.
ACAGTATGGAACGATTACTATTGCGGCAATTTATGGACAGTATAGTGAATCGCCATTTATTCAGGATGATAAATATGTAATGTTTAATTTAGATGATAGCGAATTGGTTTCATTGGAAAAAACTTATAGTGGGTATAGGATAAAGGCAGCTGATTATATAGCAAGAGCTAAATCTTTAGATTCGTATAGAATCAGAGAGGTGATTGATATTCCTTCAGAATATGATTTTAATGATTATTATGAATGGAAAAAAGAGTTGATAACAGATATTATGCCACCGATAACTTCGGTTGTGTATTTATCAAATAGTTCTCAAATAATAGGGCCGTTCTGCTGGAAGGAAGTGTCAGGGAATGGTTATCAATTTTTGCCTTATGCAGAAGGGGAAGATGCATATCTAGTAAATTCCTATGATAAAAAAGATTTTGAAGAACCGATATATGAGTTTGATGCGGCCAAAAGACCTTCAGATTTGTATTATGAAAGGGAACGGTATATTTTACTTGCAAATTCATTGCCGCAGGTTAATAAAAAAATAGATTGTATTGATGATGAGGCTTTAAAAGATCTTGCAATAAAAATTTTATCTACATCTGCTGAAACAAGAAAAGTACAAAAAGAAATCAAAAGTGCTGTAATGGGGTTGACAAATTTAGACTTGACTGAAGAGCGTAAGCAGCGTTTAGTAAGCATGTTCAAAAATGAAGAAATAACTGACCAAATGATGAGCACTATACCATCGGTTATTTTAGAAAATCAAGATTCTATGAAAAAAATAGCTGAAGCTATTTTAAAGAATAGTAATTATTCAGAGAAAATTTATTCATTGATAAAGGAGCAAGGTGGGTTTGCAAATATTATCTCTAAATTGGAAAGTGAAAAAAAGGAGAAACAGGTCGAATTAGCTGATTTACAGCGTAAAATTGATGAAACCAAAGAGCAAACTTCTGGTGATCAGGAAGTAGATAATGAAAAAGTACAGCAATTAGTTACTGAAAATGAGAATTTAAAGGCCAAAATAAGTGAATATGAGCAATACGAATTGCTTCAAGATAAAGTCGCTGAATTAAAAGATAAAAAAGATGGCTTAGAAGGTGAATATAATCAACTTTTAAAAATGAAAGAATCAGTTGCTAATGATATTGAAAAGAAGGTTAGTGAAGCATATACAAATCTTGCTTTTGATGGTGCATTATCTAGCATGATGATGGAAGAAGCAGCAAAATTTGAAAAAAATAGGAAAAATGAAAATACTACAAGAAACATTGCAACTAAAGATAATGTAGAAAATATATCTAAAATTGAAACTCCCGAAGAACTAGTAGATTTTGTTTGGCAGGAATTAAATGTTAAAGCTAAAAGAAACATTAGTAAAAATGATGTTGCTAATATTATGTTGTGTCTTTCACAAGGATTTTTGTCTATTTTGGCCGGTGAGCCTGGTAGTGGAAAAACATCATTAGTATCATTAATTGCTCAGATATTGGGGCTCAATAATTTGCGACATAACAGATACGAAGAAATTGCTGTAGAAAAAGGCTGGACATCAAGAAGAGATTTTATTGGATATTATAATCCATTAACTAAAACTTTTGATGCTGCCAATAAAGGAATGCTTAATGCACTGGAAATAATGAGAGCTGAATCACAAGAGAATATCAAGGATTTTCCGTATTTGATTTTACTAGATGAGGCTAATTTGAGTCAAATGGAACATTATTGGGCTGATTTTATGAGCTTATGTGATTTTGACAAAAAAAGGAGAGAAGTTTCTCTAGGTGAAGATTATACATATCCAATTCCAGATACATTAAGATTTGTAGCAACGATAAATTTGGATCATACAACAGAAATATTATCTCCAAGGTTGATAGATCGTGCATGGATTATAAAATTACAGGCTTCTGATGTTTTAATAGACGAATTGACGGAAGTTGATGCATTAGAAGAATATCCATTAGTAACATTTGAGTGCTTTGAAAAATTAAATGATCCAAAGCAGTGGTTATCTCAAAGTTTGGATATAGCTATTGTTGAAAAATTTAATAGAGTAAGGACTTGTTTTCAAGAGATAGGCCTCAATTTCAGCCCAAGAATTATAGGTATGATAAAAAGATATTGTTTAGCAAGTAAATCAATTATGGATTTGCAAGAAAATGTATATGCTGCATTGGATTACGCAGTCGCTCAAAAAATTTTACCACTTATCAATGGATATGGAGAAATGTATGCAGAATTTTTACAAAAATTGTTGTTGGAATGCGATCAGAATACTATGCCTCGTTGCTATGAAATAATTCAAGCAGTATTAAGAAAAGGTAATTTGAATATGCAGTATTATCAATTTTTTGCGAGATAGGTGGTATATATCGTGAAACCATTATTAGAATTACGTACAAATGATTCACTAACTGACCTAGAATTATTCTATGATATTGATACAAAAGATTTAAAAAAAAGTCATGTTGTATACCAAGATGTTAAATATGATTTCAGACTTAAGAATATTTTTAATATTAGCAATATTGAAATGATTGTTAATAATGAAAATGTTGATATAGTATGGGAAAAAGAAACGGAAGGCCAATATATTATTGAGGTAAGCAATAGTCCTGTGTTTTTACTTACGTATGGGATGACAGAAATTATTGTACATGTTGAATTTTTCGACGGTGTTGAACAATATCTTTTTA
This sequence comes from uncultured Eubacterium sp., assembly GCA_904420085.1. Taxonomy (GTDB): domain Bacteria; phylum Bacillota; class Clostridia; order Lachnospirales; family Lachnospiraceae; genus Eubacterium_G. The sequence goes on from CAJFUA010000150.1 coordinate 2,694, forward strand.
CGGTTCCTTTATCTGTTGCGGTAAGAAAAGAATATGAAAAAAGTATTGAATCATTATATGAAATGTTAAATGTTATCTATCAGAAAGATGACATGCTGTTATATCGGTCGAAGCCCGATAATCGAAAACGTCAAATAGACATGTATAATAAAGTTGATAATAAATTAGAAATAGAAATAGATGAATTGCGCTTGATTTTGCAAACATTGCAAAAAAATTTCCCGTACTTTCTAAAAAACTCATGTAAACTTACTGAAACTAGGTACTGTGTTGATTCTTTGGAGAAAATCAGGTCATTAGAGGCTAAAAATATTCAATATATTGTTACACATCCCGAGGAACTGAATGCAACATATAATTCAAATGGGATATATATAAATAATAATAGATTTATTCCAAGAAAAACATTAGTTGGCGTGAGAGAGTATACATGTAATACATATGAAAACCGGATAATTGTCTCTTTTATTTGGACAGTGTTGTCTCATATTAAGGCAAGAAAAGAAGAAATAACAAATTTGTTAAAGCAAAATGAAATTGATGTATACGTTAAAGCAGAGACTAAAAAAGAATATGTATTGTGTACAAAGATTATTCAGCAATATATAAGGATTGCATATACAAAATATGAGGAAAAATTCATAGAGTTTCAAAAGCAGTTTTCTACTATTTATTCGCAATATTGTTTGGCGCTGATTAAAGAAACTACTATTTTGAATAAAGTTCCCGAGCCGACTCCAACATTTCTTGAAATATATCATTATCGTAATGTGTTTCAATTAATTAATCAATGGTTTGGCAATAGCAGGTTTAAAGTACCACAGAATAATATTTTATTACAATTTTCAAATGCCGATAGAATATATGAATATTATTGCTTGTTGGGATTATATAGTTCATTATTAGAATTAGGGCTCGAGGAGATTTACGAGAGAAGAGAGACGTATAAATATAAGGTTAATTATGCTAAATTTGAAAATACAGAGCAGGCAAATACTTTTTACTTTAAAAAAGATAGCATGTACATAACTCTTTATTATCAACCGGTAATTTACTCTGATCAGACGTCTACGACAAATTCAATAGACTTATTTCGCACGGACAGATTTTTTTATACACCAGATTTTATTCTTAAGCGGGTAGTAGGTAATAAAACTACATATGCTATTTTAGATGCTAAGTGGCGCAATAGAAACACTTTGTTGGATAAGAAAAAAGGGGGTGGCATGCAGGATCTTGTATACAAATATTTATATTCTGTTATAAATTCTGCAACTATGCAAAGTGTTGATTTTCTATGGCTGTTACAAGGGAAAGACGATAATAGAGATATAAAAATGTGGATACAACGAAATGGAATAAAGAGTCGTCAGCAAAAAGAATCATTTCGGCTGGCAAGTGGAATTGTAAGATATACTCCAAAGTCTGGAGGAGAGGAATTAAAAAAGATCATAAATACTTTTATAAACGGGTAGTTGTGCTACTGTATATATAAAAAAAGAAATTTGATAAAATGATAATTTTTCTAATTATATATGAAAACCGTATGGGTAAATTCTATTTATTTAAGTAGTTTTAAATGATATACGAGAAAATATCGAAAAGTACGATTGAATTAGAGGGAGAAAGTGCGAAAATGGCGACTTCAAATATAAAATCGGTGCTTCCCGGCCAGATTCGCCAAGTGTGGGATTTTCTTTTAGACGAGGAAGCAATCTGCCATTTATTTGGACGATGTGTAGTTTTTTGCGGAGTAGGAGCATTCCTGTTATTGTATGGCAGCTTTAATAACAATGACTTTATATTGTGCACCGGCCTTGGAATCATTGGGCTAATGGTCGTTTTATCGATCATAGTACCAAAGATAAATATAAAAAAATACCGTAAATAAAGCAGGGAGGATATGAAGATGCTGGAAGTACAATTTTATGATACTGTGGACGATGCGTTATTAAAATTTGCGGTTATTATTTCACAGAGTCATGGCAAATGGGTGTTTTGCAAGCACAAGGAACGGGATACATATGAAGTACCGGGAGGCCATCGTGAACCAGGTGAAGATATTATAGAAACTGCGAAGCGTGAACTCCAGGAAGAAACAGGCGCTGTCCGGTTTGAACTTAAGCCAGTATGTGTTTATTCGGTGACTGGAAAGAATCGTGTCAATGAGAGCGGCGAGGAAACATTTGGATTATTGTGCTTTGCGGAAATAATGGAGTTTTCGGATCAGTTGGACAGTGAGATGGAAAAGATAGTACTCATGGATAAACTGCCTGAAAACTGGACATATCCATTGATACAGCCCCGATTGATAGAAAGATATCTTCAAATAGAAAATCCATCTTGCTTTTCCAATAGCTGATTTGCGCAATTTGTGAATACCCGTTAATTTTTTTGCATTTTCATTAACAGCCCTTCAGTTGTGGAAGCTCCATATGTCTGATATGATTGAATCAGCAAAGGCCGATGCAGATCAATGGAAGAGGGTGCGGATATGACCATAGGGAAAGTGATAAGAAAATACCGGAAGCTCAGAAATATGACACAGGAAGAGATGGCAGGACGGCTTGGGGTGACAGCGCCGGCGGTGAATAAATGGGAGAATGAAGTTTCCTACCCGGATATCATGATGCTGGCTCCGATCGCCCGGCTGCTGGGAATTTCTCTGGATACATTGCTGGCCTTTCACGAGGAACTGACGATGGAAGAGATTACCGGGCTCGTTTCTGAAGCAGACCGCAGACTAAAAGAAGAACCCTATGGGGAAGCCCTTCGGTGGGCAAAGGAAAAGCTGGAGCAGTATCCCAACTGCGAGCTGTTGATCCTGAACGTTGCAGCGATTTTTGATGCCTGGCGCACAATGGAGGATATCCCAGATGGGGATCAATATGACGGATATTTCTGCTCTTTGTATTGCCGGGTACTGGACAGCGCCGATGAAGCGCTCCGGGTCAAAGCCGCCGATATGCTGGTCAGCTTTTATATGCGGAAAAAACAGTATGATAAGGCGGAAAAATATCTGGATTATTTTTCCATACAAAATCCGGAAAGGAAGAGAAAGCAGGCTCAGATTTACGCCGAAACAGGACGGATAAAGGAAGCATATAAAGCCTACGAAGAACTTGTATTTACGGATTATCAGAGAACCAGTATGGAACTGCAGGGTATATATATGCTCGCCATATGGGAAAATGACAGAAAAAAGGCCCATATGATCGCGGACAAGCAGAAGGAACTGGCAAAATGTTTTGAAATGGGAAAATACTATGAGATTTCAAGCGGACTGGATCTGGCAACGTTGGAAAAAGATGGGGATTTGGTGGTGGCGCTGGCGAAAGAAATGCTTTCCTGTGTGGCTCAGATCGGAGCTTTCAGAAAATCCCCCCTCTACGAACATATGGATTTTAAGGAAGTGAGCGGGGAATTTGTCGGAGAACTAAAAGAAAATCTGCTGAAATGCTTCCGGGATGAAGAAAGCTATGGTTTCCTGAAAGATGACGAGAGATGGCAGCGTCTGATAAATCCGCTGTAAACTTGATCTGGCAGTCGGCTTTTACGTATAATACTCACCTCGCGATAGCCCTGAGGCCAGATGTATTGGATTGGGATTTATCGCCTTTTAATGATCCAGTTATCCTTTTGCGTTTTTCTTTCTGCATAGCAGCCGCAAGGCATATCTTTAAGAATACTGACAGAATGGTCCAGGTCGAACACCGATTTTAGGGATACCAGTCTTGCTTCGTCCGTATTATGCGTGGAGCCGCATAAAAACTGCCACATTCCATCATCTTCATCATGTGATACATATAAGATAGGTTTGCCATCATTGATAATATGGCAGCAGATGATCGCAGCTGTATCAGGCGCATCATAAAAAGGGAAATCCATATGTAATGTTTCTTTTATATGAGGTTTTTGCGGATTTCCATATTTTAATGTTAGGCAGATAAAGAAAATGATATCTAAGAATAGTCCAAGCATGATACCGAATACGATTTCTTCATTCTTTTCTCCCTGCACGACTTTCAATAATCTGCATAAGACTACTGTGATGATCGGGATTGCTATATAGATGAGCAGTTTTAGTGCTTTATTTTTCATTTTTCGTCTCACTTTCAAATAAGAATTTGGAAATCATAATTTTACAAGAGGTTATTGCCTCTTCACAAGGACAAATATATTATACTGGAGAGGAGCGTAATGAACAAGTAGGTTTTGTATGATGGGAAAAGATGCGGAACGGTCAAAAACAGCACGGATAAACCTGACGCTTTGCTATTATGACAACAAAAAAGGACGTTGTTTTTTGTTATAAAAAATCCAAGAAAACTTGGCAAAATTCTTGACAAGTACACTTGGCAAGATTACAATGAAGATGCGACAAGAAAACTTGGCAATTTTCTATGGAGGTTTCTGCTATGGATAAAGACGAAATATTAGCAAAAAGCAGGGCGGAAAATAAGAACAAGGATGTATATGAGTATTCCGGACGGTTTTACACCCCAATTCCGGAGATTGGAAACCGACGTTCCGATGTGAAGGAAACCGCGCTTCCGTTTTAATGGAAACCTGTATTCCGGAGTCATGGAAACCGCATCTTCTTTCCTTATAATGTATGTATGCGTCACTTGACGTAAATACATACATTATAAGGAGGTCAGCTGTTATGACCAAATATCGTGAGATCATCAGGCTTACCAGTCTGAATCTCAGTCAAACAAACATCGCACTTAGCTGTGGTGTGTCCAAGAAAACGGTCAATAAGGTTTTAAAAGCTGCCAGAG
>CAJFUA010000151.1 GCA_904420085.1 uncultured Eubacterium sp.
AAAATGGTGTAAACGAAGGAGCAGTTCACTGGAATGCCAAAACTGCTTTTTCGTTTACCCCATCATCGATTCTAACCTAACAAATTTAGGGTTAAGCTGCTTTGCATTGTTTATCTGCTCTTCCAATTCGTCCATACCGTCAAAGGCGTATCCGTCAATCTTAATCGGTATGATAACTTCATCTGCTGCCACAAGGGCATTGATAACAGATATGTTTATATCCGGCGGACAATCAATGATACAGTAATCGTAAGCGTCTGCAACCTCTTCCAATTCATTTTTAAGTATAGTTGCCTGCTCCCTGTCCTCGTCCTTGATAACCATTAAATTAGCGGTCAAAAGGTGCATATTAGCAGGAATCGCATTTAATAACGAATTCTGCGTTGTCTGTATGACCTCTGTAATGCCTGCTGCCCCTGTCAGAATATCCGCAAGGCTCGGGTTGTCATAACTCCATACTCCGCAAGCCTTGGATAAATTGCCTTGCTTGTCGTTATCAATGACTAATACACGCTTTCCGTAATCCTTGGCTAAGATATGAGCCATATTTACCGTTGTTGTAGTCTTGGCACAACCGCCTTTCATGTTGATAACTGCAATCGTTTTCATTCGCTTCTACCTCCTGTCAATACTCTTTGTGCTTCCTTAAAATCTCTTTTCTTAAACGCCCTAAGAATCCGTGCAAATACCGCCCCCGCCTGTCTGCCTAATTCCTTATTCATAAAATCAAGGTTATCTTGAGTGAATATCTTTTTTATGTCTGGGTCATTGATAACCTTAATTACAACAATCAATTCCGTACCGCATAGGGTCTTTACCCCGTTTTTAAAATACGTTTTGTCCTCCTGCGTCATTTTTACCTTTTCCATGTTCTACCTCCGTGTGTGCATTTGCACACTTTATACAATCTCTAAGGCTTAGGCACTCTATAAAGCGTGCAATAGCCTTTTATAGGGTGGACTTCTTGGCATGGAATCCACCGCCTTTCTCGGCATTTGTGATAGGCGTTGCAATTTTTCACATTAAAAAATTACGAAAAACCTGTTGACCGTCCGTACACTCTCTAGCATGGTGTACCCGCTGCTATTTTTTCACTCTATCCCTGCTACGGCTATTGGCTTGCCCTCGTCAGAAAACAGGTTGCCGACCTGTCTTGACGGTTGAGTGGTTTCCCCTCTCTTCCGTTTCGGCTATTTAAGTACTGTGCTTTCTTCCCCATTCTGTGCCGTATTTAATCTCTATCATGTTGTAATAATTTTCCCTAGCTTCTATCCCCTCATCCGTTGATAAATCCCCGAAAAAATCCGTTTCATCATCAACCAATATCCCGGTTAATGTGTCATATTCTATATAACCGTCCGAATAATTTGCATATGCTATATTCTGCATTTTAGGGGTTATCATACCGCCTACAATCTCCGCTCCACTTGCTATGCACTCGCTGCCGTCCTTATAGATAATGTGTATCATAGCGTCATTTCCAAACTCTTCACACTTCTTATACGCTACCTCCGCCCTCTGTTTTTCCAAACATTCTATTACCCACCTATTTATCCAATCGTTTCGGTCATATTCTGCCAATTTTTCATCATACTTCTTTTCTTCTTGCTCTATTGCGTAATCCAACCATTCCCGATTGTCCTTAAAATCCCTTATTGCGTCCTTTATTTCTTTAAGATATTTCGGAATCGGTTTTTCTTCCTTTTCTCCGTAAAGCCTTTTCCATAATGTCGCCGCCTGTTTCTTTGTCATATCCTCTTTTGACATATAGACCATTTCAATATCTAAAAACTGTTCATATGTTGCTTTTCCGTCTGTAAGATTGAGTAATTCAGAATACATCATGTTCGGCTACCTCCGTTTGCTTTCCTTTGATGATTCTATTTTATACTTATATAAGTATAAAAACAACCCGGAATAATTTACAAATATACTTGTATAAGTATGTCTATCTTTTGTGCAATTTATATACTTATATAAGTATTGCTTAATTTTTCCTCTGCTCGTCCAACTGCTGCCGTTTTTCTTTCAGATAATCCATGTACTCCCCGTATGTCATTCCCGGCGGTACTATTCTTTTCTGTGTTTCCTGTGCCTGCTGTACCCTCTTTTTCAATATCTCCGCCTTTGATACCTGCTTATGCTTTTCCTGTCTTGGCGGCTCGGCTGCAACCGCCCCTAGCCGTCTTGCCCTCCTGTTCGGCTTTGCCGTATTGTATAAAATCCTGTTATCCTGCTTAAATGGTACTACCTTGTATCTATTTTTTCTCTTTCCCATGCTTACCGTTCCTTTCCAAATCTTCCGCAATCTCTCTAATGCTTTCCATGCACTCCTTTATATTTCCGTCCGTGTCTGCCGTAATGCTTAGAATATTGCTTATCTGTCTTAACCGCCTTATCTGTTCTGGGTCTACTGCTGCCCTCTGCAAACACTCGGGGCAGACTTCCACGACCTCCAACGCCTTTTTACCGCATATATGACATTTCCCCACATTATCAGCCCCTTATTTCTAATCCATTTGCCGCGCCACACGCAATTAAATAACTCATAAGCAATACAAAGGCTATGAATCCTGCTGCTGCAATAATCAGCACAATTACAGCTTTCTTTAAGAACGGCTTTGCTCTCTCCTTCACCCAATACTTAAATGCCGTCTTATAAAATGCTTTGGTTTTCTCTTTCATCTGCTGCCTCCCGCAATGCGTCTAATATCCCCAAATAGACCCTTTCCGCACAAAAGACACATATACTATTACCTATTGCCTTATAACGTGCCGTATCGGCTATTTCCGTGCCGTCTGCCCCGTATCTCGTCCAATCGTCCGGGTATCCTTGCAGACGTTCGCACTCTACCGGAATCAATCGGCGTATGATGTATGTAACCTTTTGTACTGCTTTTTTCAGAATGTCTTTTATACTCTTAGGCTTGCTAGGGGTATTCTCCTTTATCCTGTGGCTCTCGGTCACAATTGTTTCTGACCCTCCGCCGCAATCCCCCGCTGCCGCCCTCAAAGTACCGTTTATTTCTGTTTCCCTATATCCTCCGTGTTGGTTTAATTCAAAGGCTCTTTTATCTGTTACCACCAAAGGCGTATCGCCCCTTATGGTGTTATTCTGTCCTGCGGTCAATGTTCCGCTTGTATCGCTTTTTCTGTACCCGTGGTGTTGGTACGCTTCGTAGAAAACGCTATGTACGTCTGCGGTCGTCAGGGTCGGGCAGGGTCCGCCGACCTCTCCAACCCCTAATCCGTTACTTGCCTTATTCCTTGTCACTTCATCACGCAAAGGGATAACGCTTTTCTTTTCTATGAACACCGCCCCTCTGCCACCTGTCATAATGGTGGGGGCTTGACCCTCCTTAAACCCTAAGCCTTTGCCCTCCCCACCTTGGTTGTATGTAAATCCTGCTGCCGTCTTTTCTTCGTGCATGATACAAGGAATCTGACCACCTCGTCCCATATTCTGCGTAATTGTCGGAGTTTTATCGGTAAACGTCCTTACCACACTGTCAGCGTGTGCAAAGTCTAACCCGATTATCTCTCCCCTTGCTCGCCTATTTTCTGCTCTAAAGCTATCCGTAGATTGTCCGGCAGTTTCCGCCCTTTCGCCTTTGCTCTTCGGAGTATACCCAAGCAGGCTTTCGGACTTAAATAATATTTCTCCGGCACGTTGTCCTCCAAAATCTCCGACAAGGTAGATTCTCTTTCTACGTTGGGGTACTCCCCAAAATTGAGCGTCAAGCACTCTCCACGCTGCGTCAACTTCTCCCCCTCTAACCATTCCTGCGGCTGCCCATTTGCCACTTGCAGGCATTGGAATATTGGTTTTTGTGATTTTTTCAAGCACGGCTCTAAAATCTGCTCCGTCTGCTGATGAAAAAGCACCGGGTACGTTCTCCCAAATAATGAAAGTTGGATATTTTCCATTTGTCGCTAACCTCATTTCGTCTATAATTCTTATTGCTTCCACGAACAACCCGGAACGGTTGCCCTGTAACCCTTTCCTTTGTCCTGCTATGCTTAAATCTTGGCAAGGACTACCGAACGTGATTATATCTACGGGTTGTATCTCGTCGCCTTTTAACTCCGTCACACTCCCAACGTGCATTACGTCCGGGAAACGGTATCTTGTAATATCAATGCAACTCGGCTCTATCTCTGCGGCCCAAATAGGCTTTATCCTGCCTGTAAGGACTGCTGCATAGCAGAAACCGCCGATACCGTCAAACAGGCTTCCTAATGTCAATTCTTTTTCCAACTGCTGTCACTTCCTCTCATTCCTGCCAATCCTCCAACTTTTTAACTCTCGCCTGCAGGTTGGCTATGGTTACTTTCATTTCCTCAATCTGATAAGGCAATATGTCCGTATTTTCAAACATATAGAGGACTTCAACCGCCCGTTCCGTGCTTACTCCCCTTTTTAACCGTGGTTTTTGGGTCTTTGGGTCAATCTCTGTAAGCCTGTGGTTTTTAAATTTCTTCGTTCTTTCCTTCGCCGGTCCAGGCATTGCCTTTTTCATCATGTTAAAGTACGGTATCTCCACACCTATGATTCCGTTAATCCGTGGCATAGGCTAACCCCATTCCTCCGGCTGCCTTAGCGGTTTCCTTTAACTTCTCTTCCTCCTGTATCTTTTTATGCAGAATCGGCAGCAGGATTTTAGGGGCAATCAGCATATGTAACGTGGTCGGTGCTTCTATGATACGGTCGCATAACTGTATGTATATTTCCTCGGCGGTCGCCGTCTTGACCCATTCCGGCTCTTCTTTCTTTGCCTGCTTGTAAATGGGCGTTTCCCTGTACTTCTCCGCCAATTCCTCTATAATTTCCTTTGCCCGGTCTGTAAACTCAACCTTGTTTCCTTGCGTAACCTCTGAAATTCCCAACAATTCAACAAATAAATCCCTATCGCTCATTTGCTGCCTCCTGCATATTCTGTAAAAAGTGTACCGCCCCGTCAAACCTTACCTTGTATTCCTCTATGTCCTCTGCCTTTAGATACTGCCTGCCGTACATTTCTTTCATATCTCGCCAAACATTCCAAGGGATAAAGAAAAAATCATCTTGGATACAGACACATACACCGCATAACGCCCCTAGTCTGCTATGCTTTTCCAATACGTCCATTTGCGTATCTGTAAGCACGTTCCGGGTTATCCTGTCTTTGCTCGTCCTCTTTGCTTCAAACATAATCGACCGTCCGCCGTATAAGGTCCCTTGAAAATCGGGTTGTGCATGGGTGCTAAATCTGCCTGTAAATTCCCCCGTCCTGTGATTTTTGCTTGTCACACGGAACGGCTCAGGTGTTTTATCTATGGTGGCTATGCCGTGCTGCTCGTACATCTTGCACCCGGCTATTATTTCACGCTCAAAATGCTGTCCTTGGGCGTTATTTAACTTGTTTTTGTACTGCTGCCGTAGGCGGTTTTCATCTGCTGCCGTATTTCTCGCCTGCTGCCACGCCTGCAATTCCTTTTCCGTGTCCGAATCGGTCACAATCCCTTGTGTTTTCACGCTTTCGCACCCCCTACTAATTCTCGCCAAGGTATCAACTGCATTTGTTTCTTTCCGTCCAACTCATAGAGGAAAGTAACCGTGCCTTTCTTTACGCTATGTATTGCAAAAATATCCGTAATTGTCATAAGTGCCGTGCCTGCTTTTCTCGGGTATCCTGTGATAGCCATGCCGTCAATTATCGCTACTTCTACCCGGTCGCCCAACTCATAGGGGCAATGTGCTATAAATCCCTTTGCCTGCATATCAACAACCGCTCCTTTCTACAATCTCATGTATTTTAAGTGTGTAATACTCTTTTCCCGTCTCTGCTCCCCATTCCTCACGCCCGGTCTTAATATCCAAACTGCATTTTGCTACAAACTCGGGTCTACTGCTGCCGTATCCGTTTCTAAAACAGATTTCTTTTATGTCGGTCCCTTTCGGGATATATGAGTTTGGGTGCATTTCAAAAATTTTCTTAAACCGGGTCATATAATAAAGCTTTATTTCCCTGTATTCTTCCCCCTTTTCTCCGGATAAAATCATATAAAACCATTTGCCGATTATCGGAAGTGTCAACACTTTGTATTCCTCCCCTCGTTATCCCTTGCAATCTGGTTATAGCCATTTCTAACCGAAAACTGATTCTCAATCATTTTCTTATAGCAATACAAGGTTGCTTTTACGTCCTCTAAAGAATCGTGAGCCTTAAACTCGTATCCGTAATACTTTGCACACTTACTAAGGCTCTGCCATCTGTACGAATCGTGGTAACTGTCATATTCTCCATAAATCCTTGCAAATATCATCATTGGGTCAATCCATTTTCCGGGGTCTATGTAGATTCCGTATGCTTTCAAAAATGAATTTTCAAACTCCACATTGTAGGCTATCACGCTGTCCGCCTTATTCAGAATATCAAGCACCGTAGGCACATATCTTTCAAACGGTAATTCGTTCATAACCATTAAAGGCGTGATGCCGTGTACCCTCTGTGCTTCCTCCCAACTATCCTTATTGTTTGGTCTGCAATAGGTGTTAAGCATGGTGTTATAATTCTCGTCGATTATGGATACCTGTAAAATCTCGTCCATGCCTGCGGTAAATCCTGTCGTTTCAAAATCAATTACTACTATCATCTACTACCTCCAATCTCTGCCTTACCCAAGGTCTTTTACTTAAATACTCTTTCCAAGTTTCTTTCCTGTATAGGTTGCCGTATATGTAGCGGTTGGTAAATTCCAACTGTGCCTTGTTTGGTCGGATTCCTAAACCTTCGTTTCTCTCCGCCTGTGCGTATAGGTGTATGCCTTTGTGTTTTTTCAACTGCTGCACCCTGTAATCCGCTTCGTCAAGGTCTTTCCTCACAAGCACATAGATAAATAACCGATACGGCTTTATTCCTCTTCGCTCCAACATTTCCGCTACCTGGTCAATATGCTTTACTTGGCTTACAGTATCGCATGAAAACCGAATGTATTTTATCCATTGCAAGCCTGCCAATATATCCGCTATTTCCTCGGTAACTAATCTTGCGTCCATGCCTTGATTTAGATCGATTCTCCAGCCCTTGCCTATCATATCCCTTAACTGTGCTATGCCGTATTCACTTGCAAGTATGTTATTATCCATTAAAACCAAATCCGGTGTATCAATCCTTACTAACTGCGTCCATAGCCTGTAAGGTCTTATATTGCCCTCTTTTCTCGGAACGTAGCACCAAGGGCATTTATTAGGGCAGCCCCTCGTAATATATCCTATTGCATAGTTGCAATCGGGATATATGGAGTAATCCGGGTACATATCCTCTATTTCCTGCGGTAACTGCTTTTCTATGTCGTATCCTGTACCTCCCTTTATGGTATCCGGCGGTAAATCTCTGTTTTCCTCGGTAAAATCAAATATCTTCGAGGAATAGACCAAATCGTAGGATTTTGTGGGATTCCACCACTCGACCGTATCGCCTTTTGTTTTGTGGTAAGCTGATATTTTCATAAGTGCGTAGTTTGGAAAGGTTTTGTGCTTGAAATGTTCTTTTTCGCTATCGTGTAGTCCTACAATCAATTCCTTTTCTCCGTTCTCTTCATGCCTACTTTTATCTTTTCCTTTAGCATGATTTCCCTTGTGTGGTCGTTTCCGTAAGTTCCTGCGTAGTCAATATCTGTATAATAGATAATCCCTAAACCGTGGATATTGAGCCATTCAATGATAAACCAATAACCTAAACCGTCTTTACTCGGCTGCCAATATTGTTATCCCGCATTTTATCTACCTTCGAATCATGTGATATTCAGCTGAATTAAAAAGAGGCATGGCATAAATTATTCTGATAGATT
>CAJFUA010000152.1 GCA_904420085.1 uncultured Eubacterium sp.
CACGCCAGTCTGTTCATCTCTTGCGGGAAAGCAGATCGGACGGAAGGGGGGTGCAGATATAGGGCTCGAAAATCAGGTGCATATACAACGTATTTGTGCAAAATATATAAAAAATAAGAGAATTCTAGCGATAATATATACAAATTATGCAGCATTAGAATTGCGCTATGTAATCTGTGAATGACCATATCCGCAGATGCGTGTTAACATACCATCAGACACGACCACAAGCAATCATTTTGTCTGGAGGGATGAAAATGAACCAGGGATATGGCAGGTGGCCTGAAAGTTCATGGGTTTCCGGCGACACAGACTGGAAGCTTGCGGGAAAGATTACTGCCGGTATTGACGTGGGTACCACGAGTACGCAGGCTGTGGTCATGTGCGACGGACATCTGTACGGATATGCGAATATCCGCACGGGAGCGGATTTCCGTGGGGCGGCGGATAAGGCGCTGACCATGGCGATGGGCACGGGCGGGCTGGAGCGGAGCAGGCTGGACGCTGTGGTTGGCACCGGGTTTGGCAAGCAGAATATCGCCGGGGCCTGCAAGCTCACCGATGAAATCCACTGCCATGCCAAAGGGGCGCGCTATCTGTTCGGCCCGGAGGTGCGCACGGTGGTGGACATGGGTGGTCAGACGGTGAAGGCGATCCGTCTGTACGAGTGGGACCGGGTGCGCGACTTCATGATCAATGACAAGTGCGCCACCGGAGAAGGCAGGAGTCTGGAAACCCTGTGCGATTTGATCCATGTTCCGATCACCGAGATCGGCGCGAAATCTCTGGAAGCGGAGCAGGATCCGGAGCCTGTCAGCACCACTTGCTGGGCCTATGCGAACATTGAGACCATCGGCCTGTTTGGCCGGCCGGAGTTTAAGTGCAGAAAGCTCACCGAGGCAGAGATCTATGCCTCCCACCTGTTTGCCTTTGCGTGGAGAATCCTAGGCGTGCTGGGAAGGCTCTCGCCCCTGGATGTGGGAGAGATTCAGGTGGACGGCGGACTGGGCCTGACCGGCGGGCTGGCAAAAAATGTTGGAATTGTGCGTCGTATTGAGCGGGAGCTGGGCGTGACAGCCATGAAGAGCAGGCTGGATCCCATGCTGGCAGGCGCAATCGGCGCGGCGCTTCTGGCTGAATGAGAGGAGGGGATCGTATGGATTTCAGGACAATGGTGGCAGACCGCCATACATATGCGGCGGCGTGGAAGGCGCGCACCGGCGGAAAGGTGCTGGGCTACTTCGAGCCCTATTTCCCGGAGGAAATCGCATATGCGGCCGGGATACTCCCGGTCCGTATTCTGGCGGAGCACACGCCGGATACCGTCAGTGACAAGTGGGTCTACGGCTCCTGCTACCCCGCCAAGGATATGATCAACCAGTTCCTCAGCGGCGGTATGGAGTACCTGGACGGCCTGGTCAATGTGGAGGGCTGCCAGTGGATCTTCAACGCCTATGAGGTGATTGCAAACAACAGGCCGGATCTGTTCACCCACTATCTCTTCCTGCCCGACTACACGGATTCCCCCACCTCCAAGCACGTGCTCCGCTCTGAACTGAGCGTTTTGAAGGGAAAAATGGAGGCTCTGTCCGGCAACGAGATCACCAATGAGAAGCTGGATCACGCCATCGAAGTCTACAACAGGAACCGCTTCCTGCTCCGGCGCATCTGCGAGCTGCGCAGGGCGGACCAGCCCGTCCTTCTGGGCTCAGAGTACATGGATATGATGCTGGCCGACCAGGTGATGGACAAGGCTGAGATGAATGTGCTTCTGGAGCAGTTCCTTGAGGAGCTGGAGGCCCGCCCCGCCGGCAGAGACACCATCCGTCTCATGCTGATTGGCAGCGAGACCTGGAACAGCGACCTGGAGCGGCTGGTGGAGTCCCTGGGTGCCAACGTGGTGATCGACGAGCTGGACAACGAAAAGCTCTTTGAACTGGTCAGAAACTGCCGGCCGCTCAAGCAGTACATGACAGATGTCTTCTACTTTATGACGTTCACGCCCTCGCCCCTGTCGGTCGTTGAGGGCTGCGCTCCATTTGACACTTGGACAGGATACCGTATAGAAATCCCGCCAGTAGATATTTCACCGGCACCACCAGTGCGATAGGCGGACGCCCATACCGATGGCTGTGCAAATGAATTGTTTCCTCATATACAAAGCCAAGCTCCAATGTTGCACCCAAATGCGTTGATAGATGAGGAGCGTGTTCTGCCAATTGGTATGCCAGACCTCCGCTTCATCCAGCATTCCGGAAGCAGTAATTGAGTCTGCCAAATCCTCCGCAATATCAAAAATAAAGAAGAGAGTGCTGTCCAGATCTTATGGTACAGGCGGCGTGTTTTCGCGTTCATCGCCTATGCCCCTCCCGTAGCCCGTTCCGCGTCTGACGGGTATCGGTCAGTTTCCCCTTCCAGCTCTCGTCCTCCGCCCTGGCCAGCCTTCAGCAGATGTAGTTTCACCTCATAAGCCGTTATACTCATAATCACCATGTCACCGCGACCGTTCTTTTGTGAAATTGCCGCTGTATTCTTTAAAATCCCGGATTGGAATCATGCGGGGTATACGTTCACTTCCTTCGCCGGACAAGGGACAGCTCCTTAAAACAGGCTTCTCCAATCATGTGCGGGCTCCTCCTCTGGACCAGATAAGGCAGAACAGTGGACTTGCTGACGCTGCCGGCTTCCAGGATCTACTGACCCCTCCAGCATCTCAAGCCGGTAATCCGGTGTCAGCAACTGTATCTGGCTGATGCTGTGTTACTCTATAGTACAGCAGGAATCCGGCGATGCGCCGTGCTTCCCTGCACAGCCACATATATGAAAGCAGGCGATCTCGTGCCCCGCTTTCCGGGCCGTCAGCTCGGGGCAGCTCTCGCGGCAGCGGCGGTCCGCCCATGCGCATCTGGGCGCGTACGGGCAGCCCCTGTGCGGCAGACCACCTCCCGGTGTCTCCGGAAGGGAGATGTCCTGCCCTGCCATTCCGTGGGAGGCCAGCAGACGCCGGGTATAGGGATGGCTCAGGTTCCAAAAGTCCCCGATATGCGGGAGCCGCTCCACCAGACGCCCGCCGTACATGACCAGAATGGCGTCGGACAGATAGTAGACGGCCTCTAAATCGTGTGAAATCAGGAGACAGGTCAGGTGCAGCGTGCGTTTCAGCTCAGAGAGCAGGTTGAGCAGCTGGGCCTGTACGGATACGTCCAAGCTGCTCAGAGGCTCATCCAGGATAAGCAATTCCGGCTTGGCAGCCAGGGCCCTGGCGATGCAGATGCGCTGCAGTTGCCCTCCGCTGAATTGCTGCGGGTATTTGTCCATGTCGCCGGCAGGCAGGCCGACCAGTGCCATGAGCCGGCCCACTTCCTGCCGGCGGTTGTTTTTGTCCATGTGGAAGAAGTTCTCCAACGGCTCTGAGATAATGTGAAAAGCGGTGGTGTGCAGATTCACTGCATCCAGGCTGTTTTGAAACACCATCTGAATCCGGCCGCGGCATTGTCGGAGGGAAACCGGCTTTCCGCGATAGAGTATTTCGCCGGAAGTGGGGAGTTCCAGACCGGACAGGAGGCGGCACAGGGTGCTTTTTCCGCAGCCGCTCTCTCCCACCAATCCCAGGCAAGTCCCCTGCCGGAGGGAAAAGGAGAGACCGCAGACGGCGTCTGTCTGGTCGTGCCTGCCCCGCCGGTATACTTTCCGGACATTTCGGACCTCCAGCAGAGGCTCCATCATCCGTCACCTCCCGCTTGGCAGCGGCTCCAATGGCCGGGCTCCCGCTCCTCCAGGGGTGTACCTCCGGCGGAGCAGCCGGGACCGGCATGGGGACAGCGGGGCAGAAAGGAGCATCCTGCCTGCGTCAGCTCCTCCAGACGGGGCGGATGCCCCTCCATCACAGCTAGGGGACGCTTGGAAAAGGCGGGGCGGGCGCGGAACAGCCCACGGGTATACGGGTGAAGGGGGTGCTCCAGTACCGATTTTTTGTTCCCGCATTCCACAATCTCTCCGCCGTACATGACGTAAACGGTGTCTGCCAGCCGTGAGATGACCGAGAGGTCATGGGAGATCAGCAGGATGGAGAGCCCCTCTTCCCGCTGGAGCCGCCCCAGGATGCGCACAATCTCATACTGTGTGGTACAGTCCAGCGCGGTGGTGGGCTCATCGGCAAGGAGCAGTTCCGGCCCGGGACGGATGGCCAGGGCGATGAGCACCCGCTGGAGCATGCCGCCGCTGAGCTGGAAGGGATAGGCGCTGAGCACCGAGGCAGGGTCGGGGAGGTAGAGCCTGCGGAGCAGCTCCGCGCTCTCGGCCAGGATGGCGTGCCGCTGCCGCCTGGGACAGCCCTCCGTGAAATGGGCGCCGATGGTCATTCTGGGATCCAGGGCGGACAGGGGATCCTGCACAACCCACGCCATGCGCGTTCCGCGGAACCGATCCATCCCACGGTCATCCAGAAGGGGGATGGGTTCGACACCCAGCAGGGCCTGCCCCTGCACAGCCCATTTTCCGGGGGGCAGAAGGCCCAGCAGTGCCCGGGCGGTGAGGGATTTCCCGCAGCCGCTCTCGCCGATTACGCCTGTGCAGCCGCCCCGCCGCACGGCGAGGTTTACGTTCCGCACCGCCGGGAGCCGCCGGCCGCCCTTTTCCAGCAGTGCCACCGAGAGCTCCTGCACCTGAAGGGCCGGTTCTCCGGTTTGCCTCATGTGCGCACCTCCTCCAGACAGTCCCGCAGCTTATCGCCCAGCAGATTGACGCTGATGACAATGAGCAAGATGCAGAGCCCCGGCCAGAGCATCATGCCGGGGTGGTCCATATAGCTGCGTCCGTCGCTGATCATCATGCCCCACTCCGGGGTGGGCGGCAGGATGCCCAGGCCCAGGAAGGAGTAGCCGGAGATGGCGAGCAGCGCGCCGCCGAAGTCAATGGACAGAACAGCCAGCATCTGCGGCAGGATGGCCGGGAACACGTGCCGTGCCACAATCTTCCCCCAGGAGCTGCCCGACAGGCGGCTGGCCAGAATGGAGGTCCGGGATAATTCGCCGCGGGTCAGGTTCCTGGCCATCCGTGCATACCAGATCCAGCGGATTAGGAGCATGGACAGGCAGACGCTCCCAATGCCCGGGCCCAGGACGCTGACCAGAATCAGAACCAGGACGATGCCGGGGAAGGCGCG
>CAJFUA010000153.1 GCA_904420085.1 uncultured Eubacterium sp.
GATTGGAAATGCAGGGATTCAAATCCTTTGTAGATAAAACAGTATTGGAATTCGGAAGCGGAATCACAGCGATCGTAGGTCCCAACGGCAGCGGAAAGAGCAATATCTCAGATGCCGTCCGTTGGGTTTTAGGAGAGCAGAGTACAAAAATTCTCCGGGGCAGCAGGATGGAAGACATGATCTTTTCCGGGACAGAAAACCGCCGCAGCGTAGGTTTTGCGGAGGTTTCTTTAATTATGGACAATTCTGACCATGTGCTGCATATCGACTATGAAGAGGTAAAAGTCACCAGACGCCTTTTTCGCTCCGGCGAAAGCGAATATCAGATCAACGGAGCGGCTTGTCGGCTGAAAGATATCTATCTTTTGTTTGCGGACACCGGCATTGGAAAGGACGGATATTCCATTATCAGCCAGGGCCGTGTGGATGAAATCCTGAGTAATAAATCGGAGGAACGCCGCAATATTTTTGAAGACGCCTCCGGCATCATGAAGTATCGCATGCGCAAGCAGGAAAGCGAACGAAAACTGGCGGCTACGGAGCAAAACTTGCTTCGAATCAATGATATCATTTCGGAGTTGGAGTACCAAATCGGTCCGCTGGCAAAACAGTCGGAGACCGCAAAAAAATATCTGCAGCTAAAATATGAATTGCGGGATATCGAAGTCGGCGTTCTGGTGGACGGCATCGGCAGAGCGTCTCAGCGCCTGTCCGATATCAATCAGAAATATGACGACACAACGGCCGGCATTGCGGATAGAGAAAACGCTTTGCAAAGAGAAAAGATCGCGAATGAAAATAAGTCCGAACTGTCCCGACAGTTGGACGCACAGCTGCAGGAGGCGAGAGAAAAAGGCTTTGAAATCGAACGTAATATAGAGCGGCTGCACGCTTCGGTAAAATTGAATGAGGAAAAGATCTCCTCCGTCCGGGAGAATATGCTTCGTCTGAACAATGAAAGCCATACGTTCTCCGGCAGAAAAGCGGAGTTGGAATCCCGTATGGCAGAGACGCAGAACGAACTGAAAGAGGCTGAGACTCTGCGGGACGCGGCAGTTACGGATATACAAGAGGCCCAGAATAAATATGACAGCGTGATGGCACTGCTCAGTGACGATTCCGCGAAGGCGGAGGCGCTGCGAGACAGTTTGGTCAGTGACAAACTGGCGGCAGAACAGAGAAGGGGTGAAATAGAGGCGCTGCGAAGTCAGATTTCCGTTCTTGAGAAGAACAAGGAAGCCCTGATGAATAACCAATCCTTGCTGGATACGGAATGGGCTGATGCAGAGACAGCTTTGCGGAATGCTGTGACAGCGCAGCAGGATACGGCGGAGAATTTGGACAGAGCCCGGCAGGATCATGCTGAGACACTGGCATCCCTGACAGAGCTTAAAACCCTCACAGAACAGTACGAACAGCAGTTGTCTTTATTGACCTCCGAACTACAGAGCAAAGAGGCGCGTCTGAAGTTATTACAGGAGATGGAAGCCAATTATGAAGGCTATGCCAGAAGCGTAAAAGAAGTCCTCTCTCTCTGCCGCGAAAATCCGGATTTTGGTTCCGGCATTTACGGCGCGGTGGCACAGCTCATCACTGTGCCTCAGAAGTATGAGGCCGCAGTGGAAGCCGCGCTGGGTTCGTCATATCAGAATCTGGTGACGGCCTCGGAGGAGCAGGCAAAGCAGGCGATCTCATATTTAAAAGAAAAGAAACTCGGCAGAGCTACTTTCATGCCTGTAACCGCCGTCACTCCCAGGGAGATGCCTTCTCAGACTGTCACGCGATTAAAGGGTATTCGAGGATATCTTGGAATTGCCTCCGACTTAATTACATATGATTCGGCGGCTTCGCCTGTGGTACGAAATCTGTTGGGGAAGGTAGCCGTTTTTGAAACCTTGGACAGTGCAGTGAAGGCGGCAAAACTTTTTCGGTATGAATTTATATGTGTCACCATCGACGGGGATATTCTTCGCACCACCGGCGCCATCACCGGCGGAAGCCCGGAAAATGGCAGACGGACCGGAACCATTTCTCGGACCAGAGAAATTCCCGCCCTCAAGAAAGAGGTCTCGGCGCTGCGTGAACAGCATACGTCCCTTTGGGAGAAGGTGGGAAAGAATAAAGCTGTTATCTTTCAGTCTGAGTTGGAGCAAGGGGATAAATTACAGAATGTGAGAGCGCTGGAAATCGCTTTTGCAGAGCGGAATTCCGAGACGGAAAATCTGAAAGGAAGGCTTCTGGATCTGGAACAGCGCCGAGGGGTCCTTTCGGAAGATTTTACCAGACAGAGTGAGAGAATCAATGCGGCAGAGGTGGAAATCGAAGCTGTTACAGCCGTTATCCAAGAGATAGAAACCAGGATTCAGACAAATACAGAGCTGCTAGAAACATTTGAAGAAAAGGCAAAGACCGGCGCTGCGGTGAGAAACGCCCTGAGCGGAGAGATCACGGAACTGAAGCTGAAGGCCGGCACGGTCTACAGCCGGATTGAAAAGCTGAATGCGGATAAAGACCGATTCGCAGAGGAAGTGCAGTCTCTGATCTCCCGGTTTGAATATATGAACACGCAGTTGGAGGACGGACAGGAACAGATTCGTACATTACAGGCATCCAATGAAGAGATTCGCGGTCAGATCGACAGGTATCTGGCGGAGAAGACGGGCAGCGAAGACGCGTTGTCCCGATTGTCTGGAGAAAAACAGAATGTGGACGCGGACTTAGCAGGTATGATGGCCCGTATTACCGGCATTACAGACGAAATAAGCCTGCTGAAAGAAGAATTGGGCCGTCTGGAAATTCGACGGATGAAGGCGGAAGGAGAGGTGGAATATAATACAAACCGTCTCTGGGAAGAATATGAGCTGACGCCAGTCAAAGCAAAAGAGCTGACAGGCAGCGAGCCTGTGGAAAACTACGCCGCCTGTCAGAAGCGCATTTCTCAGTTAAAAAATGAAATCAAGCAATTGGGACCTGTCAATATCAGCGCTATTGAAGAACTGGAGAGCACACAGAATCGCTACACATTTTTGTCGGAGCAGCGCAATGATATGGAAGACGCGAAAGTGAAGCTGAAGAGGATCATTTCCGAAGTGGACCATCTGATGAAAGAACAGTTCAGCGCGAAGTTCAAAGAAATCCGGCAGAATTTTATGGATGTGTTCCGGGAATTGTTCGGCGGCGGTAAAGCGGATATCATTTTGACGGACAGTGACAACGTGCTGGAAAGCGGCATTGAGATTCACGTACAGCCGCCCGGCAAGAAACTGCAGAATATGATGCTTTTGTCCGGCGGAGAACGGGCGCTCACGGCCATTGCCCTGTTGTTTGGTATCCTGCGGATGCATCCGTCTCCATTTTGTCTGTTGGACGAGATAGAGGCGGCGCTGGACGAAGCTAATGTATACCGTTTTTCTACCTTTTTAAACAGCATTTCAAGGGATACCCAGTTTATTCTGGTCACGCACAGAAAGGGGACTATGGAGGCCGCCCATTCGTTATACGGCGTCACAATGGAAGAAAAGGGAGTTTCCCGGGTGCTCTCCATGCGTTTGGAAAAGTAAAGTTTTAATAAGGGGGTCATATTAATGGGTTTTTTTGATAAATTGAAGACAGGCCTAAAGAAGACAAAGGACAGCTTTATTGGCAAAGTGGATACGGTTTTAGCCGCCTTTGGCGTTGTGGACGAAGAGCTGTTTGAAGAATTGGAGGATATCCTGATCACCTCCGATTTCGGCGTCGAGACATCTCAAAAAATCATGGACGCCTTGCGGCAGCGTACGAAAGCGGAGCGGATCACCGCGCCGGAGGAAGTGAAGCGGATTTTGCAGGAGGAGATCGCCGCGCTGTTAAAAGCCGGCGGACAGGCGGGCCTGGATGTGAACGATACGCCGGTGGTAATTACCGTAATTGGAGTCAACGGCGTGGGAAAAACCACCTCCATCGGTAAAATGGCGCATTTGTTTAAAGGAGCGGGAAAATCTGTTTTGCTGGCCGCCGGGGATACCTTTCGGGCGGCGGCTATTGACCAGTTGGATATCTGGGCGGAGCGAGCCGGCGTGGATATCATAAAACAAAACGAGGGCGCCGATCCTGCGGCTGTGTTGTTTGACGCGTGCAGAGCGGCCAAATCCCGGAGGACAGATGTTCTCATCTGTGATACGGCGGGGCGGCTGCACAACAAAAAGAATCTGATGGATGAGCTGGCCAAAATGGCCAGGGTGGTGGACAGAGAGCTCCCGGGTTATAAAAGAGAAACCTTCATGGTTTTGGATGCCACCACTGGACAGAATGCGGTCAATCAGGCCAAGGCCTTTTCGGAAGTGGCCAATCTCACCGGCATTATTTTAACGAAATTGGACGGCACTTCGAAAGGCGGCATTATCGTGTCCATCTGCAATGACATGAAAATTCCCGTGCGATTGGCGGGCGTGGGAGAGGGGATAGATGATCTGCAGCCTTTTACCCCGGAGGAATATGCCAGAGCGCTGTTTGAATAGCTTAAAAAAATTAACAGCAATAAA
>CAJFUA010000154.1 GCA_904420085.1 uncultured Eubacterium sp.
ATTTGCCTCTTCCGCTGCCGCATTTGCCGTTTGAGCTGCCTGGTTTGCTGCGTCCGTAGCTGCCGCTGCTTGACTTGCCTGGGCGATTAATGCACTTAGTGCCGGTACCCGATCATCTCCCGTCAGATCTGCTTCACCGTTAGCTTCCACAACATTGCAGATCAATTCTTTTGCGGTCAGCACGCTGCCGTCTGCTCCCACCAGCGTCAGGCGAAAAATTACTTCGCCCATTACGGCATACATATTGTTTGCTACCACATACTCCGCCCGGCTGCCGCTGACGGTGCCCACATCCTGGATCACTTCGCCGTCCGCCCGCTTGGCCGTCACCTGAAACGATGCGCCGGTCAGCTCCTGCTTGCAATCCAAAACAATGCGATAGCACTGCACATCATCCTGTACCAGTACCGCGCCGGAATAGTCGGTAAATTCCCCTTCTGCCTTTGTTCTTACTTCTTTGATCATGGCATTTCCTCCTTACTTTATACAGTTAAATTCAAATCTCAGCGCCGGAATGCTCGCCTGAGGCATTTCAACTACTGTAATAACGATGGTATTTTGTATTTTTTCGAATTTAATTCTAAAATCATCTGATGATTGAGTCGGTCCGCTAAAAATCATTATGCCATTTCCGGTATACCGCGGCGCATACTGTCCCAGTGACGTAGCATACGCGCTACAGGTCCCATCAGGATAAATCTCAACATCCCCCCATGGACTGCTGTTGTTTTCCCCGGCGTTATACACCACCCTAACCTTTATCACCGTAAATCCCGCATAAGGGATACTATAGGTGTATAGTGTATCGCCTACATCATGACTGCCCGCCGGAATGTCCACAATATCCCGGTCAATCCTGGTGCTTGAATAATCTAGACTTAGCGCCGCATAAGTGCGTTTATCTGTTACTACCGCGCCGCTGCTGGACACCGCAATTGTAGCCAACAACAATTCGCCACTGCCCGCCACAGACGTATTTTGCTTTACCACCGGCGTCAGGCTTTTAGTTGGCAAATCCAGTTTTAAAACCACTGCATCTGTCCTCGTAGTAGTAGCGCTGGCCAGCGACAGTGTTACAGATGTATCACTGGTATATAGCCGCCCACTCAAAAACGCATACCCGGACGCTACCGTGACCGTACTCCCCGATACGCTCACCGCTAGCCCGCCCGCCTTGCCCTTCACGACTCCGTCTGTAGTGATGATACCCAAATAGGTAATCATATCATCCGCGCTGTACTCAATTCCATCAAAAAACAATGTTTTCTCCATGCGCTCATCTCCTTTTTACCTTGCTCTTTTTCTTTTCGCCAAATGTTGGTGTTACCTTTGTGTTCGCCCGCTCGTACACTTCGGAAACCTCCGTAATTTGTTTATCAATATCGCCCATTGCAGTGCGTATTGTCACATAATCCCCCAAATTCCAGTCTTTTTTATATTCCAAACTCCCGCTTGCTTCGCCCTCGATGGTCTCTTTTTCCTGGTTTTCCTTTAGATACGCCTCGCCGCCATAGTCCACTTCTTCCACATCGTCGCTGCTTACCTCATGATATCCCTCTGTTCGCCATATCCCGGTTTTTTCCGTGTCATATATTTTGGTAATGTACTGCTGTTCCTCTTCACCGTCACCGCCGATATATGCCATATTAACCGCGCTAAATGCGTCATAGGTATATTCGTAGCTGTTCAGGCTGTGCCACTGCCTACTAAAAACCACCGGCGCGCGGTCTGTCTGATTCACGGTACGGTCTACCCCCACCATACAATCAAATACCAGTCCGCCGTCTACCATCTGGATATCCCATCCTACGTCCATCAGCTGCGCAATGCTGTATAGTTCTTCGTCTAACATAGTAAATTTGCACTGCCACGCGATCTGATCGCCCCGTTGCAAATCGTCCGCAATGGTCATTTTTGCAATTCCCCGATTTTCGTCAGTGGGATTTACCAGCTGCGTCGCGGCATAATGCTTAATTGCCGTCTCCGCCGCCCCTTTTATCCGGTCATAACCATACAGCGGATCCACAGGCGCTTCCATGTAGACAAACGGCGGCACAATAATCCTCTGTTTGCACAGTCCCTTTAAATCGTGGCCCGATACCTTGACATCACTCTCACTTGCTACAATGCTTTTTATGATGCCGCAATTA
>CAJFUA010000155.1 GCA_904420085.1 uncultured Eubacterium sp.
CTCATTAATTGATACGACTTCATAGTCCAAATAATTTTTTAAAATTTCTTTTTTGTTGTTTAGAGGATTATATAATATTCGTTCTTCATTGAAAAAATTAATGTCTTGCAAGTAAATTGTATAATTATCATGTGTTATTGCTCTTAATAAATCGTATAGTTTCATTTTAAATTCTCCCTTCTATTCAAATTCTTTTAAAAAATCATCTAAATTCATTTGCTCTGTTTCGGATAGTTCATTTTCTTTGCAATTAACAGTGATTGCTTCAGCTTTATTTTTCCATTTGAAAGTAAATAGAATCGAGGTGACTGAACGACCAGTTTTTACTTTTTTATAACTCATATGTATATTTGACTTTTCATTGATTTCTTTTTCGGCTTGTAGTAACACGCGTTTATTAAAATCTCTAAAATCCTTATATTTTTTTGTACAATCTAGATATAAGCGTAATTTATTTAAATCAAAATCAAACATTTCAGATCTATGTTCAGTTCCAAGACGCATTGCGAAAAATTCATATAATCGAACTGAATAGGTACTGCTCATACCAGTTAACTGTGACAAGTACATCCATGTATATCCTCGAAGTTCTTCTAATTCTTTTGCTACATGAGGATTAAACTCGAAATTCATGATATCTTCATTTTTCTTTTTTCTGGCCATGATAAATACAGGAGCCTCGCAATATTCATCATCTTCATCGATTTTGAGATTAACAAAAGCGGTTCTCATCATTGTACTTATACTTGAGATAAGCGATTTTTTTTGTTCTGTTCCTCGATTGACATTTAATATATTATTCATTTCATTGAAGCTTAAAGAAAGTTTCAAATCTCCATTGTATTGACTACACACATAAAAGAAAATACGCATTTGATTAATGTCCATTTGGTGGCTAGCTAATATAAGATTGTTAGACTGTCGTAGCTTTAAATCATTTTTCATTATTACACCTCTCATAGATAAATTATACCATATACATGGACGCACATCAATATTTATTCCACTTATATGGAAAATAAACAATTCCACGTCCACAATTTGCGTATATCCGTCCACGTATTTTGCGTATATCCGTCCACGTGTTTGCGTATATCCGTCCACGTGTTTGCGTATATCCGTCCACGTATTATCCTTATTATGAAAAAAAATAAAAAAATATAAAAAAAATATATAAAAAGGCGAGCGTGTTTGATTTTCACGCTCGTTTTTCGTCCTTCGGACTCTTTTTTGGCACTCGTTTTGATTAGACGAGTGCTTTTCTTATCTCGATATTCCTCTGTCCCTTTGTCTTGCTCTTGTCTGTTTTCTTTCTTCTTCGAACATGCTCTTTGCTCCATCTATTACGTTCTCATATTGCTTTTCTTCTATTCGGTCAATATGTACTCCCTTTTTTAAAAGTTCTACTACTTTTCTTACGAAGTTCCCTACGTGCAGTTTATCCAGTACTGTATATATGAACATCTTCTCAGCTTCCTGATCGATGCTCTCGTTTTTCAGTTTCTTGTTTTCTGCTTTCAGTTTTTCTATTTCTTTTCCTTGTCGAACTGATTCTTGTCTTAAGATACTGTTTTCGTGCTGTATCTCTCCTACCTGCTTCTCTACTTCTTTTTCAATCCAGTAGTCTCTCATTTTCCTTTCCTGTCTGTTTTTATATTCCAGTTCACTGTTGATTTGCTCTAATTCCTTGTTTTTTAGTCGATATGGCTTGTTTTTAAGTTCCTGATACTTTTCCTCGTGTTTTTCTATTTCGTTGCTTAGAGAGAAAATCTGAGCTTTCTGAAGTGCGTTTTCCTGTTCTAATGCTCTGAATGTTTCGTAGTCTATCGTTTCTTTGCCGAAAAGCCCCTTTTTTGGCTCTCTCGTGCTCGTTTCCAGCTCTCGGGATATTTCGTTCAGCTTTGCTTCAATCGCTCTCTGTTCCTGCTTATAGCCCTCTACAGTCCTATGTCTTTCTGTGTTGTTCATGTGTTCTCTTTCTATGCTGTAGTTTTCGCATATCTTTTCCAGTGTTCTGAACTGTTCTTCTTTCCATTCTTCCCAGTTCCTATATCCCATCTGTCTTATCGCTCCGTCATTGCTTATCTTCGTTTCCAGTCCTCTCTTGTTCCCTTTTGTGTAAGGAATGTAATCCAAATGCAGATGTGGTGTTGCTTCATCATTGTGGACGTAGGCACCAATGACTTTCATCTGCGGGTTGGCTATTATGAACTCATTTACAAAATCTTCATAGATTCTGTTTGTCTGTTTCTGATCTGGTCTGCTGTCTTTCTGTCCTATCTGGACTACAAGTTCATGGAACAGTTTTTCTTTCTTTGAGTTTGCGATATGCGAATAGTAGTCTTTTATTTTTCTGTCCTTTCGTTTTTGTTTTGCATTGTACTTTTCAAGTGCACTGTCAAACAGTTCATGATAGGTATCTTTTATGTTTTCATCAATGACAGTGATGTTGTCTTCGGTCCGTGAGAAATCTACATTCTGAGGTTTGGCCGTTTGGGTACGGGTATTATGTTTCTGATTGCCTCTGCCTTTGGTTATGCTCATGCTCATTTTTTTCATATTCATACCTCCTTTACAACGGTACTGATTTTTCTTGTATTTTTTTGGTAATCTCCTATTGTCGTTATGTTAAAAAAATTTAGGGATCACCTTTTTTATTGGCTGTGCAGAGCTGTATTACGCTTTTTAGAAAACAAGTCAAAAATGTATACGGAATTTTGCTGATTTAATCAGCAAAAAATATAAAGTGTATTACAGTTTTTGTCTGTATACACTTGTGATTTTTCCTTATAGGGAATTTTCAAGTATAATTTCAAAAAAATATACTTGAAAAAAGCGTCGCAGACCGCAGCTATTTTGATACAAATGTGTCAAAATAGCGATTGCGTTACTTCTTGACAAGAAGTAACAAGAACCTTATAAGGATTATATCATTTTTAAATAAAAAAGCTAACACTTAGAGTGTTAGCTTTATCGCTTTAGGTATCAATCTTTCCATAGTTATTGTCAGACTTCAATATTGAATGTTATAATTCTTTGGTCATCATGCCTCCTGATCATGGTAAAGGAGGTGAATTCCTATGGAGGTAATAAGTTCCATTTTAATCTCTGTCATAGCAGGTGTGATTTGCCATCAGATCTGCAAGTGGCTGGACAAGAGAAGATAAAAGATGATCAGCACAAAAAAGGGAGTGTTGCAGCACTCCCTTTTTTTAATTCCTATGGCATAAGTTCCATTCTTGCCACTTTTATTATACCCGTTTTTTCTCATTGTGCAATCTTATATAAATTGTATCATCTCGTTTTTATTTATGAGATAGGAAGCTTAGATTATTATGCTAACAATCATCTTCATTTATAATTATAATT
This sequence comes from uncultured Eubacterium sp., assembly GCA_904420085.1. Taxonomy (GTDB): domain Bacteria; phylum Bacillota; class Clostridia; order Lachnospirales; family Lachnospiraceae; genus Eubacterium_G. The sequence goes on from CAJFUA010000155.1 coordinate 3,370, forward strand.
CTACAATTTGCACATCTATATGCTGATAAACGTAATATATTCCACCCTTTTTTCAAAAGAACCTCATATTCTTTTGGGCGGTTTCTTATAAAATGGGGAGATTTTCCATCTGGAGTCCAAGTATAGTCCCACTTTGCTGAATTAAAAAATCCCTTATCCATTTCTTTTCCACAATAAGGACACTTCATTTTTGTTTTGCTCCTAATGAAATTAAAATATTATGTTTATTATTTACCTAATAATTTGGTCTTTGTGTTTCAAATGTTCTGTAATAAGGATGTGCAGTATCCCATACAACTTGTGCTTTAAAAGGCTGATAGATACCTAAAATTCTTTTTTCTCTTGTTGTATTATGAACATTTAAAATCGCTTGATAAATCTTATAATATACATCAGAAGTAAAATAACTAACTCCTTCAGATGCTAATACTCCTGACACAAATGCGACAATATTTGCTTGCGCTACAGCAAGTCCCGCTGCACCAGTCACCAAAAAGGCTATAATTGTAGATATAGCACTACTCGCTAAAGATACCAATAAACTCTTTTTTCTACTTCCAACATAATAAAACTTACCGTACTCTGCTGTTGGAACCACTGAGTTTTCATTATTTTCTACTGCAATCTTAGAGCTATCGGTATTTTTAAAAGCATTTATATTATCAATTTTTGAAAAACCATTTAACGCTTCAACAATTGTAATAGGTTGATTTTTATCGTATATATATGTGGATTGTAATAACATCGCATTATTAAAATCATCATAATCATAATAATTATCATTTACTTTTACATATCTAAAATCTTTATCGTACTCTAATTTTATTTTTTCACCATTCTCAACTATTTCAAAACAAATATGATCATTATTGGTAGAATTAAGAATTGTAGTTTCATAATCTCTATAAGAATATGAATACATTACACTATTATTACTATTATTTAATGCATTAACATTTGCTACTGCACCAAAACCTAATGTAAATACTAATATAAAAGCAATTAACTTTTTCATTTTACTTTACCCCTTTCTTTTTCTTAGTATCTATAAAGCTTCCCTAACTTAATAGTAGAGGAATAATAAGGGTATATCAATGAATTTCAAACAAAATGCAAAAATAATAACAATAACGGAAAAAACTTGATTTTATCAATGTTTTTACCTTTTTGCAAATGCAAAAAACAGAGTCCTATAACTCTGTTTTAACATGCGGTAGATTAAGATCTATAAGGCTCCAATTGCCTCAAGATGTTAGTCCACAGAATATTATATTCGTATATTTAATTTTTTCTACTGTTGTTTATGTTATTTTTTTACTTTTGATTAATATACGCCATTCCTCATTAATTGATACGACTTCATAGTCCAAATAATTTTTTAAAATTTCTTTTTTGTTGTTTAGAGGATTATATAATATTCGTTCTTC
>CAJFUA010000156.1 GCA_904420085.1 uncultured Eubacterium sp.
AGATAAAATTTTAACCTCAGGTAATTTTACTTCTATTGTATCTCCCTTAATATTCCATTGTATCTGGCTAAAATCGTATCCTGCTTTTATTGTAATGTTATAGCTGTATATGTATTTACTTTGAGTAAAAGGAATTTTATTTCCAAATAATTCTCTTGAGGAATCTGTCACGTTTATTTGTGTGCAATATGCAGATTGTGTTGCAAATTCTCCAATATCTTCAAATCCTATTTTTGTTGTTTTGCTATCTGTAATAAAAGTATCTTTTATTCCTATTGCTATAAAGCCGGATGCAATAGCAACTAATATTAATACAAGTATCTTTCTTGTTAATGGATTGTTTAATAATTTAAATACTTTACTTTTTTTCTTTTCTTGCTGTTCTTTATTTTCTTTACTTTCCATTAATTAGTCCCCGTTATTTTTGAATTACATTTTTAATTATACAATAAAATTTATATAGTTCGACATAATTTACCAAAAATTATGTTTTAAAATTAAATTCAGAGGATATAAATTTAATTTATATCCTCTAAATTAATATATGTTTTACTTTATTTTTTTTACGTTTAATTCTATTTCATTAATATTTTGAACTTCAATGAGGTTAGAATATTCTTTTCCATTGCTATCTTTTAAATATTCCATTGAAAGTTTTGTATTGGGTTTTATGTTTTGTGAAGTAACAATATAATTCTTTAATATTTCTGTATCAGAAACATCAACATAACTTCCATCTTCAGTTATAATAATTAATTTAATATTTGTATTACCATATACGTCTCTATAATCTCCCATCATGGATAAATATCCGCATTGTGTTAGATTTCTATATGTATAATCTTTTATATATTGAGTATATTTATCGGTAGAGCTTTTTATTTCAGTTAATTCATTTTTATTTTTTTCTCTACTACCTATTTTCTTTACTTTTAGCACGATTTCTCCATATGTTTGATGGTTTATTAAGGATGTTTCTTCTCCTTGTTCATTTTTTTCAAATGTATATTTTATTATTGAATTTGGTTGTATATTTTGTTTTGTTACAACATATTGTTTTAAATCTTCCTCATTATTTATATCTATATAATCTTCATTATCGTTGATAATTGTTATTTTTATATATCCTTCACCATATGTATCGGCTCTAAACCCACCCATTGATGTATAGCCAAACGATGCAAGATTTTTTCCTACATAATCTTTCATATACCAAGTATATTTATTTGGAGATTCCTTTATTGTTACAGGCTTATGTTGTTCGATATTATTTGATGTTTGTGAGCATGATGTTAATATAATTATGATAAATATTATAGATATTATTGAGGTTATCTTTTTCATTTTATTTCTCCTTTATTTATTTTACTATTTTATTTTTTAATTTAGATATGTACTCTTTGTATGATATGGAAAGACCCAATGGTGGTATATCCGGCATTCCTTCTTCTTCTATCCACTGTATAAATTGTTCTTTTTTTACTAGATTGGCAATTTGATTATTTAAGTCCTCCTTTCTTTTTTCGATGTAAGTTTTTTGTTCTTTGGGAGAAAGCGATAATATCTCTTTGATTTGAGCAATTTGAAGGTTCATTTCTTTATATATAAGAATTTTCCATATTTGTTCCAAATCGTTTTTGAGATATAAACGGTGATTATCTTTTGTTCTATGAAGATTTGTCAACCCTTCACTGTCATAGTATTGTAATGTCCGTATACTTACTCCTGCGATTTTACTTACTTCTTTTATTTTTTTCATTAAAGTTCTCCTTTCCCCGTATCCTTAGCATAATGTATGACGTTTTCGTCATAGCAATACCTTAATTACGGATATGATTAATATTTGTTCATAAAAGAGTTTGTAAAAATCGCGGGATAGTATTATTCATAAAAGAGCTTGTAAAATTCGCGAGAAAGGATTATTCATAAAAGGACTTGTAAAATTCGCGGGAAAGGTTTGTTTATAAAAGAGTTTGTAAAATTCGCGGGATAGTTAAAATAGCTTTTTGCAAAATGGTAAAAATTCAAA